>JAQVDB010000136.1 GCA_028698525.1 Clostridia bacterium | reverse complement strand
TTCATTTCTTACTATTAGTCCCACAACCTCAGAAGGCAGCATAGAGAAGGATTTGCTCATTGCCTGGTCGGTTTCCATTCCTGTATCTATAAAATATGTAATGTATTGGCACATCAGATCGCTCATGTGTATGCAGGTGTTATCTGGCAAAACCGGATAGTTGCCAATTTCTCCCTTTGTTTTTGATGCGAAAACATAGCCTTTTTCTTCAAGTTCAGTTGCTGTTTTGCTTCTTAAAGATTTCATATGGTCTGTAAGGAAAATGCCCGCAGAACCATTTGCTATATAAGAAATGTTTTTTTCAGCTGACAAGAAAGGATGTCCCCATTCAACATCACCGCCGGAGTTTGAGCGGCTGTGCATAAAACCCGTAGTGCCGGGAAAATTAATTCCGTCTGTCTCATTCAGGAAGTTCTCCGTGTCACCTATAACCTTGGCGGTATAGAGTTTTCCTTCATACTGTGTTGACATTCCGGTATAATATCCGCCGCCGTATCCTTCCTGTTTTTTCATCATTTCAATTAAAATTGGTGCTGCATTTCTTTTTCCAATATAACCGGCTATATTACACATATTTTCATCTCTCCTATCTGCTTTTATAAGACATACTTGACAATTCGTTCTTAAAAATGGAAAATCGGTATATTTATTCAGCTATATATGTATTTGTTTATATAATTTATTATACTATAACAAATTAAAAATTGACATCGCTAAATCCAGTTAAATGGTTAAGATGGCACTCATGACCGAATACCATTCTAAGATATGGAAATGTATGTATATATAAAGCGAATTTTACAATATTATAAAATATGGGACTTAGTGTAAAATTACTTTGGGTAAAAAACTAAAAACAGAAGAAAAGAGTACCTCCTCTGTGATATCATGTAATTTGACAAAAAACACAACACAGAAAGGAAGATACTCTTTATGGAACCTATTATACATGAAATCATAAGTAAAATCACTAGTAGTTTTAATGAGGAATTGGAGAAGCTGGTAAAGGAAAGCAGGGATATATCTGTATTCATACTTGCGACAAAGAAGACCCTGGATGAGGTTGGGGCAAAATTAGTAGCAGAGGCATTAGAGACAGTAAACGAGATATACAAAAACAGTAAGGAACGAAAAAGGGATTGGCAAATAAAAGAGAGAGCAGCAGCGAAGGGGCTCTTAACAATATTTGGTGAAGTCAGGTATGAAAGGACCTACTATAAGAGCAAAAAGACAGGGGAATACAGCTATCTATCAGATGAAGCGGTAGGCATAAAAGCCCATGATAAGATGGATGCGTCACTAAAGGCAAAGCTGATAAAGGATGCCATATATATGTCCTATGACAGGAGCTCAAAGCAGGCATCTGAGGCGGTAGAACTAACGTCACAGACAGTAATGAACAGCATCCGGGAACTTGGCAGTGTAGATAATGCTGCGGCAGGAATTAAAGATGATAAGAAGTCAGCAAAGGTGCTCTACATAGAGGCTGATGAAGATCATGTGTCACTTCAGGAGGGAGGGATAGTGGAGCCAAAGCTGGTCTATGTGCATGAGGGTAAAAAGGAGATCGGCAAAGGCCGGTGGGAACTGATAAACCCCAGGTATTTCAGCGGTGTTTATGCCGACAGTGATGAGCTATGGGTAGAAGTATCGGATTACATGGACAGAGTTTATGATATGGACAGGATAGAAAAAATATACCTGTCAGGGGATGGTGCACCCTGGATAAAGAACGGATTAAACTGGATAAAAGGAAGTACCTATGTACTGGACCGTTATCACCTGACAAAGTATGTGACACAGGCTACAGCGCATATGTGCCACGCTAAATCAATTATGTGGCATTATATAAAAGCAGATGATAAAAAGAGTGTAAAAGATCTTCTGGATACAATCATAAGTGCTACCGAGTCAGAGACAAAGAAGGAAGCTGTTAAGCAAGCAAGAAGATATATTATGGGCAACTGGAAAGGGATACGGCGGCAGTATGAGGCAGATTATGCCGGTTGCAGTGCAGAAGGTCATGTCAGCCATATCTTATCGTCCAGGCTGAGCTCAAGGCCTCTGGGATGGTGCCGAACAGGCGTGGATCAGATGTCCAGGCTGAGAGCCTTTGCAGCAAACGGTGGGGACATATATGAGCTGTTTATGAAGAAAAAGAAGGCAGCAGCGAGAGAAGAAAAGGAAATAAAAATTGATCAAGAGATTATTAAAAGGCGCAGGCTGAAAGCTTCGAACGAGGCTATTGGAAACATCACTGTTCTGAATATAGGTAAAAGGACTTGGGCTTCCCAATTCCTAAAATCAATAAGGGGTTTTTGAGTTCATATATAAACAGGGGATACTTTTTCTATAAAACCCATAGTATCTTGACGCTATCGAATTTGAGAATATTAGTTGACACATGAAAGTGGTTTTGCTATACTTGTATAGTGCCAGCTCATGAAACTGGGCTATAGGGAGAGATGTCCGAGTGGTTTAAGGAGCTGGTCTTGAGATCGG
>JAQVDB010000135.1 GCA_028698525.1 Clostridia bacterium | reverse complement strand
GAGTTGTTGCAACCTTGGATTGATAAGACCAATTAGGAATGGGTATTCGTATGATTTTCACTAGTTATGAGTTTTATCCTCACAACTATTTCTTAACGATTATACAGTAGTGAAAATAATTGTCCTCAAAATATAATGATTGAGTATGGTGTAGCACTATGTTTATTCGAAAGATTGCTTTGTTTGCTTTTACATCATTGTTCTCCTTTTTCTAATACTTTTGTTTGGCAATCGACTACTTCTAGAGGGTTGCTTAATCCTTTTTTTCCTATATTTTTGCTAACTCTAATATAATAAGTTCTCTTGTTAAACTGCACACTTTTGAAATTCAAAAAACTATGATCAAAATGGAAAGAAAATGGCTCATTGCCATTATGGGAACGCTTACACAATTGTCGTTGGGTACAGTATATGCATGGAGTTTTTTCCAAACTCCAATTACTGAGATGGCTGGGTGGAGCAACACGCAAGTGGCATGGGCATTTAGCTTGTCTATATTTATGTTGGGGGTGATGGCTGCTTGGGGTGGAGCAAAAATTGATAAGTATGGACCAAGAAAACTTGCTATTACTGGTGGGGTGATGTATGCGCTGGGTTATATTATCTCTGCTTATGCTCTGTCATCGGGCACATTGTGGTTGCTGTATTTAGCTTTTGGTGTGCTTGGAGGTTCTGGATTGGGTTTGGCTTATGTAACTCCTGTTGCAACTGTATCTAAATGGTTTACCAAAAATCAAGGTTTAGCCACGGGTATGGTTGTTATGGGTTTTGGGTTGGGTGCATTGGTAATGTCTAAATTATTGGCTCCTCTCTTCTTGCAGTTGAGCAGCAGCAATTTGAGTACAACTTTTCTATATATTGGTCTCACACTGATTGTTGTGTTGCCCATTAGTGCATCGTTTATGCAGCTGCCTCCAACAGATGTAAAAGATGCCGAGACAGAAACTAAACAATCGACTGTCTCTGTAGGATCTTCTGCATCAAAGTTGATTCTTTCAAAATCATTTATCATCATCTGGCTAATGTTTATGATAAATGTTGTGGCTGGGATGATTTTCATCTCATTTCAGTCTCCCCTATTACAAGATATATTGAAGTTGCAAATGCCTGCAAATGACCTTGCTGATGCTTCTGTAATTGCAAGCCTTAATGCTGCTGGAGCAACACTTATTGCTGTTAGCTCTATCTTTAATGGATTGGGGCGTTTCTTTTGGGGAGCAGTGTCCGATAAAATAGGACGTATCACAACCTTTAGATTATTGCTTGCCTTGCAGGCCGTTATCTTCGTAGCGCTTGTTTTTGTTTCACATCCTCTGCTGTTCTCTGTATTCGTTTGCATTGTGTTGCTGTGCTATGGTGGTGGTTTTGGTGTTATACCTTCTCTCATCAATGATAGTTATGGTGCTAAATTGATGCCTGTTTTGTATGGTGCAGCACTTACAGCTTGGGGTGTGGGTGGTATAATTGGTCCGCAGATTGTAGCATTTATGAAAGACAATTACGCCGATGATGCAGGGCTTTATGCATTTGTGATAGGGAGTATCACTTTAGTATTGGGATTGGTTCTTTCTTATTTGTATAGTGGCAAGAAGGTGTGATTGTAGAAGAGAAGAGTTGTTGTAAAAGATAAAAACAGATAATAAATAAGACATAAGAATATTTCAACTCTTGCTATTGATGAGGTTGATATTTTCCTCGAGGAACGTATTAGATAGCAAGACCTAAAGAATAGTCAGGTGCCTTAAACTGAGTGTCCTGATGAATTGAAAAATGAGGTGAGCAGTGACTCATATAGAGCCAAGTTTCACTTTTAACGATAAAACCCTCATTTAATAAACATTTTTCGCTATTTTTGAAGAACACCATTTTGTTTACCAAATGAGCAAACAATATATTACCTTAAAAGACATTGCTAAAGCGTTGAATTTATCAGCTTCAACAGTATCGAGGGCAATGAAAGACAATCCAGCTATTAGCGCGGATACTAGAAAGCTTGTGCAAGATTTTGCACGCAAGCACAGGTATAAGCCCAATACATTAGCTATGCAGTTGCGTACTCAGCGAAACACTACTATTGGTGTGATTGTACCAAAGCTAGTGCACTATTTTTTCTCTACTGTTTTAGCGGGCATTCAAGAGGAGGCGGAAAACTCGAATTACAATATACTTATTTGTCAGTCTGGTGAGGATTACAACAAAGAGGTGAAGAGTGTGGAGACGCTATTGGATGCGCGTGTAAGTGGAATATTGGTGTCGCAATCAAAAACAACTTTTAAATATGATCACTTTCAAGATGCTATTGACAACAATGTTGACTTGGTTTTCTTCGATCGTATATGTACAGGCATCAATACAGATAAGGTGGTGGTGGACGATTATGATGGAGCATTTGGTGCAGTTGATTATATGGCATCGACAGGATGTAAAAGAATAGCTTTTTTGGGTTCAGATGCCAATATGCCTATTTCTAATAATAGAAGAATGGGCTATGAGGATGCTCTTAGAAAGAACAAAT
>JAQVDB010000134.1 GCA_028698525.1 Clostridia bacterium | reverse complement strand
TTTTCTTATCCAGATTAATTTGACAATCCAAATCATCAGATACACAATCTCTACAGCTATTATCTACATTAATCACACCTATCTTGCAATCTTTATCGCCTCCCCTGCAGTTAAAATAATTATTGATAACTATACCACTTCTTCTTGGCTGGAAGTTAGGAACCATGACCATTAATTGCTCTATTCCCTCCAAGGATGTACCATACATAAATAATTTTGACATTGTTCTCAACCCTTTCTTTCTGTTTTTAGACATAAAACCTGCTAACAAAAGTCAAGGCCAATTTTTATAATTTGCTCAATTTTTAATATTTGAATTTAGACATAACAAATAGGCCGACACTTGATTCGGCTTATTGTATTTTAAATTAAGTATGATTATTATGCTGCTTTTTTAGATGCTTTTTCTTCTTTTATCTCTATTACTCTGGCATAGTAAATTCTCAAAAACTTGTTTAAACCTGCAAATTTACTTACTTTCTTGGCCTTACCTTCTTCTTCTTTCTTTACCATATAACAATATACTGGATTTTCAGGGTTTTTAGCACCCATCATGCATTTCATTGCCTGATAGCCAACCTTTCTAAGAATAGCATTACCTCTTTTAGATATTTTACGCCGACTACCTTTGAAATCCCCAGATTCATATGTTGGAGCATCAATGCCAACGAAAGATATTAGACACTTTTTATTTCTAAATTTGCTCAAGTCTCCAAATTCAGCTGTTATCTGAACTGCCAGCTTATCTGATATACCAGAAAATTTCTTTGCTTCCTGAAATTCTTCTAAAGGCTCGGCAAGATCTAACATTTGTGATAAAATACAATTGAGGCTTTGGTTAATTCTTTTAACCAGCTGAATGCTCTCGTAAACGTCCGCTTTAATATATGGGCTATTTGAGGGCTGAGTGGAGATACCTTCTAAAGCGACCTCGTAGATAGCTTGTGCCTTCTTGGCATTAGGATGGTATCTCTTTTCTTTTGCCCACTTTTGATAAACTTTAATAAATTCTTCTTCGTCTTGGCTAATAACCACATCCTTATGCCACCAAACTTCTAAAAAATCTAATAATTTATCCTTGCTAAAGTCTCCTGAGCCATGGGGTAAAATCTTTTTCAAGCCTGGAAAGACTTGATCAATGAAAGTATCTAGAAAATTCATTTGACTAATCCTCAAGTCCATATAATGATGATAGGAACGATTTAAGTATTTCAAGTTCTGATAAACTTCTCTATCTAATTTATATTCTTCTAGTTTATGCCAATAAATTAGTCCATACTCAGCAATTAATCTTGAATCAATATTGTCATTTTTAGCCTTACGAAAACTCATTGAACGGCAGAATTGCTTCATCTTTAAAGGATTAACTACTGTAACAAAGTACCCTTTTGATTTTAATGAGTACAGTATTGGTAAATGGTACTTCCCTGTAGCTTCCATAACTATTCGTAGTTCTCCTGTTAAAGCTTCAAGTTTGGATATGAAGCTTTGCATATCACTTTGTAAATGCTTTAAATCAAATGGTTTCCAAATGGTCTCACTACCACTTTTAAGAGCACAAATAGTGGATTTGTCTTTAGAAATATCAATACCTATAGATATCATTTTCTTCCCTCCCTATTCTTTTAAAATAGATAATGTAGAATCCTACCTGCACCCATTTCCACTCATTTTAGCATGTGACACGGACGTATTAGCCCAACCTGCTTAATCGAATACATATAATGAGTCGGTAGGCAACAGTTTTATGCACGGACGTACTAGCCCTAAAAAAGACTCGTTGCTCTACCCTTTCATTATATAAAAAATAGTGCAAGAAAGGATAATTCCTTCTTACACTATTTATGGTACTAAAAAAAGGCGAAGTTTCTTTGGTAGTTTTTCGACCTTAAAACTTCGCCATTTCATTTTCTTTATTAAATTTTTAGTTTTACATACCTATATCGTATCCCATACTATGACAAACCTATATTACAAAATAAAAGAGACAAAGTATCAAAACCTGCTCTACACTAGTAAATCCAATTGTTAAACAGCTTTCTTGGTTTGTCATAATTCTTATTGTGTAAAACTGGGAATGGCTAAGATTAAGCCTTACACCTATACCGTAAATAGTGTTGAGTTTGTCATAATATATGATTATCTTCACTAAAAACAATCTGTAATTAATATTTAAATTATATTAACCATAAATAATATTTGGTTCGTATAATATTAATCATTAGAATCTCTTTTTGAATTTATATTTATTTACTGCAAGCCATATAAATATAGGAATTGTAACAACAGCTAACCAAATATAAAACGAGGTAGAATCATTTCCTTGATATACAGCATAATATATTGTACCTAAGAAAGACCAACCACAACCGAGAATCATTAATGGAAATACCATACTACGTTGGTATATTCTGCCCTTCTCAGAATTACGGTACTCTTTTCCAAGAAAAGTGTTTTTCCCTAATGCATTAAAAACCGCTTGAATTAAAAAGCCTAAACCGAATATAGTAAAAGTCATTATAAACACCCCCACTAAAACCTTATCAT
>JAQVDB010000133.1 GCA_028698525.1 Clostridia bacterium | reverse complement strand
GGACTGTCCCGTATGGCCACAGGCTGAGGGGGACATCGTAATGGTCGTTGCCCAAAGCCGAATAGGCGGCTGTCAATAATCTTTCCGGGTCGTTTACCTGATCGGAACTCAATACGCCCTTGGGAGTTTCATTCAGAAAATCGGCACATCCCGACATAAGAACGACGACTACAACTATTGAGATGATTTTATTTAATTGCATATTATAATAATGATTTAACATGTGTAACGATAAAAATTAAAATATTACGTTCAATCCTACAGTCCATGTGGTAGGAATAGGATAACCCCAACCTGCGTTTTCGGGATCTACTCCCGTAAAGTCTTTTGATTTCACGGTAAACAGATTCTGTCCGCTGACGTAAAAGCGCAAACGGTTCATTTTCATTTTTGAAACAATATCTGCCGGTAGCGTATAGCCCAGGGATAAATTGCGTAGTTTCATGTACGAACCGTCTTCGATGAAATAAGTCGAAAACCGTCCTTCGTCGTTGGTATTGATCGTTTGCAAAGCGGGGATGGTTGACCCTGTGTTTTGCGGCGTCCAGGCATCCAGCAGGCGTCTTCCCTTGTTGGAGTTGACATCATCGACACTCCAGAAATCCGTCTGTGCTTTGAGCCAATTGTGTACATCAATCCCCTGCACGCCCTGGAAATAAGCGGTAAGGTCGAAACCCTTGTACTGAAGGGCTATATTCAGACTATATGAAAAATCGGGATGCGGACTGCCTATCCATGTACGGTCTAAATCGTTGATCTCATTATCTTCGTCATTTACGTTTTTGTAGCGTATGCGTCCGATACCTTTGCCGGTCTGATTCACATGTGCATCCACTTCTTCCTGGTTTTGGAAGATACCATCGGCAACATAACCGTAGAAAGAGCCTAAAGGACGACCGATAATGTTGTCACCCGGACGACCGCCATAAGAGTTTTCTACAGATTCGGGCAGATAAGTGACCTTGTTTCTATATGCCGAAACAATTCCGGTAATGTCGTACTCCAACCCGAACGAAGTGCTGTTTTTGTAACCTGCGGAAAAATCAAACCCCCGGTTTTCCATCGAAGCGCCGTTGGACCAACGATAGCCTCCTTCACCCACAATACCGATATAAGCGGGATTGATCAACATATCTTTTGTAGCCTTGATATACCAATCGATAGAACCGTAAAGGCTTTGGTTGAAGAGTAAGAAATCCAGCCCGATATTGGTCTGTTCGGTAGTTTCCCATTTCAGGTCATCGTTTTCGGTCTGGATTTTCCGGTATCCTGAAGGCAGATTGCCCGAACCCGATCCCGCAAGGTCGTATGCCGTACCATCTATGATATTCCAGGTCGGGTCTCCGATACCGTATTCAGGAACGAAGAGCGCGTAAGTCGCAAGATTATCGATACCCTGGTTTCCTGTCTGCCCCCAACCGAAGCGTAATTTCAGGTCGGAAATGTAGTCTTTGGTATTTTCCATAAAATTTTCTTCCGAAATCCTCCAACCGGCTGTTACGGCAGGAAAAGTGGCAAAACGGTTATTTCTTCCGAAGCGGGAAGAGCCATCCTGCCGGATAGTAAACGAGGCAAGGTAACGGTCGTTATAGGAATAGTTGGCTTTTCCGAAATAGGAAAGCAGGGAAAACCCTGTTGAGCCACCGCCAACAGATGCGGTTCCGGTACTTACGCCGGGCCACATATATTCGGGTGTTTCGATGGCAAAAGCACCTTCTCCCGAAGTATAAGCGTTAAAGTTTATGTCGCCTTGCCGATTCATTTCCACACCTGCCAACACATCAAACCTGTGCCTGTCGATTGTTTTCTGATAAGTGGCGGTATTCGACCATGTCCATCTCATCCAATGGCCCTGCTCCATATTTACCGCCGTATTGTCGCTGTTCATGAAGCCCGAACGCTAGGAATGTACCATATGACGTTTATAGAAATTGCCGTAATCAATGCCATAGCTTGAGCGAAAGTGTAAATCCCTGATTATTTCCAGATCGGCATATGTATTTCCGAACAAACGCCAATAAGCGTAGGCGTTATTCCGATTGTCATAAAGCAGGCGCATGGGATTATGGCGGTCGTTCATGCCTCTGGAGGGTCCACCCCAGCCTTCACCGTCTATCGTGTGTACCGGTATCATGGGTAATGCCTTTAAAGAAAGGTCGAGGACATCGCCCGGCGCCTGTACTTCACTTGTCCTGTTCAATGTGAAATTTTCACCGATAACCAACCTGCCGTCAAACAATTTATAATCGGTATTGATACGTGCCGAAATACGGTTGAAGTCGGTATGCTTAAGCGTTCCGTCGTTGTAAAAATACCCCAGGGACAAAAAGGAACTGCTTTTTTCTGTAGCCGAACTAAGAGACATGTTATACGATTGGATCAACCCGGTTTTGGATATTTCATTAAACCAATCGGTGTCAGAAGCAAGCATTGTCCGGTCATTATCAACATATTTAGCCAGATAAATATTATTGAGTTGGGGGTGTCCGTTGGTATCGTAACCCCAATCGAAGCTGTAACCGATATTGTTGCTGTTCGGATTACCGCCTCCGTTTACCGATGCCTGCCACAAAGCCTGTCC
>JAQVDB010000132.1:1332-2631 GCA_028698525.1 Clostridia bacterium | reverse complement strand
AAAAAAAATCATTATCACTTCTGCTATCAAATCAGTTCCAAAAAATATGATGCAATACTACATACAAGACCAAAATCACATACCAAGAATAGGAGACATAGTATTAGGAAGAGTTAAAAGAATAAGTCAACACTCTGAACTGGAAAACAGAAGTGGCAGGATTCATCAAATATTTCATGGGACGCTGGGGCTTTTGAGTTGGGGAAATAGATATGCAACCGAATTTTACGAAGGAATCATACCTGATAAGCCTGTATCAAGATGCGATTTGTTAGCAAGGGGAGGGGTGATAGGAGAGGTTAAATCTAAATGTTCATCTGCAAAAGACCCTACCAAAATTGACATACTGGGATATGTCTGTGATAAAGAAGGCAATATTCTAAATACAACAGATTTTAAGCCTGCTATTAAGAAAAACAATACTAAAAATAAGTGTAAAAATCTAATACTAGTAGTAGGCAGTGCTATGAATGCAGGTAAAAGCACTGCAGCCAAGGCAATCATATACTCACTGGCTTCAAATAATAAATGTGTCTGCTCGGGAAAGGTAACAGGGACGGCCTCATTAAAAGATTTGTTGCTGATGGAAGATGCAGGTTCACAAGAAACAATAGACTTTACCTTTTGGGGGTATCCATCCACTTATCTGTTGGATTTTGATATTATACTGGAAATATTCGAAAATTCATATTCATATTTAAATGCCCGCACAAAGGATTATGTAGTATTAGAAATAGCCGATGGAATACTCCAGCGGGAAACCTCCTTTTTGCTCAAAAATGAAAAGGTAAAAGAAAAAATACATAGATTAATATTGTGCTGTAATAATGCAGTAACTGCAAAAGGAGGGCTGAGTATTGTTGAGCACCAATATGGACTTAAAGTAAATGCCATATCAGGGATGGCGGCCAACAGCTATCTGGGACAACAGGAAATAAGACAGTTTACCGATATACCATTATTTAACTCCATGGAAATAGATACAAGCCTAGTGTATAACATAGTAAAATAGGAAAGCAGAAGATTTTTCCTTCTGCTTTTTAGTACTCTTTCTGTTTGTTATATTGATTCCTTGATTTATACATCGTATATTTGTAGTTAGCGGCTTTAAATTGAGCATCATATGATGTATCCATTATATACCACTTGCCGTTTACAAATACTTCATTCCAGGCATGATACCCTTCAAGATTCTTTTTTATCCTCTTTTATAAACATCACCTTTAACCTCTTGCCCGTAGTATTTATATATTTAACAGTTATGTAGCCTGATTTTGCACCACCGGTATCTATAACAGG
>JAQVDB010000132.1:0-1232 GCA_028698525.1 Clostridia bacterium | reverse complement strand
TTTTTGCCCAAACTGTATTTTGTCTATTTGCATTTGGAATTTCTCCAGCACACTTATATCATCAGGTTCTACAATTTCCTTATCAAATACTTCATAATTTTTAAAAAATATTTTATTTTTATCCAGAGTCAATTGGCATTTAGAGTTTGGCTTCAATCGGCGACAACATATATTTTCAACGTCTCCTGCATCACCTTAAAGTTCTCAGGTTTTACATCAGAATGTATGCTATTGCTGGATGCCATTATGTATCTTCCCCCAGGAGATAGTTCATCCAGCACTCTCTTTACCTCTTGCTCCAGCTGTGATGTACTGTATTGGCATAAAGGTTGATAGCAGTTTATGCCGCCTATTACGGTAAGTTTTGGATACTTCTCTTTTACCCCCTTTATATCCATGCCTGCGCTGGGATCAAGTGGATGTAGCCCGTCTATCCCTGTTTGCACCATATCATCCAATATAGCATTTATGTTGCCGCAGCAATGCTTTATACAAAAAGCCCCTTTTGATTTTATCGCCTGCACAACCTCTTTAAGCCCGGGCAGGAAAAACTCTCTGAACATAGCAGGGGACACTAATAGTTGATTACTGGCACCATAATCATCACCCAATAGTATAAAATCGGCGCCTAGGTCTATAGCTCTTTCAGCGATTGCTATATTATGCTCTACTGAAATATCCACCAACCTGCGCACCAGTTCCGGGGCCTCATACATATCTATGAATAGATTTTCCATACCCCTCAGGTAATAAGGATAATTAAAAGCATCATGGAGGTGCATCCCCACCAGTCTATTGCCCTTAAATCTTTTTAACAAACTTTTAAGTTGTCTATACCTATATTCATCATATGGATCAGGGGCTGAATAGTTCATCACATCCTCAGCTGTTTTAAGTGGAGGATCCACTATAGAGGATACCACCTCAGTGGTGCTCTGCCTCACTGTACCCCATTCATTTTTGAACTTTCCTTTTTGTTCATCTATTATGGTATTCTTATATAATGAAGATGGAGTATTGGTAACTACTATATCTATGTCTATATAATCACAGAAATCTGCATAATCATCGCTTCCCGTAAGCCCTACCATCACCTTCGGATCAATCATTATTTCAAATGAAGGTACCCTATCCGGCAGCTCTCCCGTCAATACTGCATAAGCCCTTTGGTATGAATTCATTTTATCTCCCCCCTATAATTTTTATGCTAATATAACCTTTGTATGTCTTTT
>JAQVDB010000131.1 GCA_028698525.1 Clostridia bacterium | reverse complement strand
AAAGATATTCTGTTATATCGGCAGCAATACTATAAACCCTTGGAAAACCAACATGATTTCCTGTTTTTAAAACAGGAAGTTTACGATAGTTTTTTTTGTCTAAAGTTAATTGTATCTCCTTAAATTGCTCTTCAAGCAAATAATAGTTATCCAGTAACCATTCCGCCGCTGGGATGATATTACTCTTTGATCTTACTTCTTCATCTGTAAACTTATATGCTTTTTTAATTATTTCATTATCTTCTTTAATTTTGGGGAATTGTATACTAAAACGTCTTTTGGGACCATGGATCTTATGCTGCTTTGCAATTTCCCCAGCATATAATTTAAGTTGTTCCAGATTAGACATAATCATATATACTCCTTTGATTGAATCAATAGCAATTACTATAAAATTTCGCCTTTCGAAAAAAGAATCAAAAGCTTATACAAAGCTTTGATTCTTTTTATAAGGCAAATTATAGTATGCTCTGCCTGAAACCAAATTATTCCTGAACAACTAACAAATTCATATTACTGTATCATATTCATAGGTCTTGAAGGTTCAGAAATTTCGCCTAAAGCCTGACCTGCTTCATTTTGGAAGATATGCCTTGTTGCCAGATCACCAATGCTTATCATACCTACAAGAGCACCATTCTCCAGCACAGGAAGTCTTCTGATTTTATTTGAAGCCATTAATTCAGCTGCTGTCTCAACATCCGTTTCTAATTCTGCCGTAATAACATTTTTTGTCATTACATCCTTTACCATTGTAGTCTTAGGATCTCCATCATTAGCCAGATTTTTAACTACAATATCACGATCTGTTAGGATGCCTATCACCTTTCCGTCTGTCTGACAGACAGGCAGGCATCCAATGTTGTGGGTCTGCATAGGTTTAGCTGCATCCAAAATAGTATTTTCAGGTGATAAGGCGGCTACATTAGTGGTCATAATATCTTTAACTTTCAAAATTAATCCCTCCTTTACAATAAAAATGGACATTCTAGTATTAGAATGACCTAAAGAATAATAACTATTCTTTATACAATATCTTTTTCTTTTTTTATTAGAATCTCAACTTTCCCACTTGGAAAAAGCAATATGAACCTTGAAAAATGAATATAAAAAATCACGCTTAGAAATAATTATGAAAGGAAAACCGCCGCAGTTATGGTATAATTGAATCATCACAAAAACAGTCATACCAACACTTTGGAGGTTTCCTATGTCTAATATTATATCAGATTCAGATTATAATGAACAGGTTTTAAACACACAGATTAATCTTTTCTTTAAACGCTATATCAGTTCAAAATTACTGAAAAGATGTGGGTTTTATAAAACCAAGGGATTCAGTTGCATGCTTTTGCTAAAAACATTATTCAGTCTAGTTTTTAACCATAAGAATTTGTGGCGAACACTGCAGACGGATGCTTCAATCCCTTTTGCTAAAAACACTGTCTATCGTTTTCTCAATCATCAGGCATTTCATTGGGAGAAGTTTTTACTTGCTGTTTCAACTAAGCTAGTCTCATTTTTCAATACTCTTACTAGCGAGAAACGAGCTACGGCATTGGTTATTGACGATTCTCTTTTTAGTAAGAATCGCAGCAAGAAAGTTGAACTGCTGAGCCGTGTTTTTGACCATACAAGCCATAAGTATCAGAAAGGTTACAGAATGCTAACGATTGGCTGGACTGACGGTAGTTCATTTGTTCCTGTCAATTTTCGTCTACTAAGTTCGTCCAAGAAGGCAAATGTGCTTTATCCCGCCAGGGATTGTGACAAGAGATCTCAGGCTCATAAACGTCGGTTGCAGGCTCAATCTAACACAACAGATGTAGTCTTGGATCTTCTGAGAGAAGCAAGGAAGATACCGGCACGCTATGTTCTATTTGATAGTTGGTTTACAATGCCCAAGACAGTATCAGCGATTAAGGCGATGAATCGAGAAGTTATCGGCATGGTGCGAATTACTGAGAAAATCCATTATCGATTCAATGGTAAATGGCGTCATATCAGAGATATTTACAGCCAGATAGAAAAGTGTAAAGATCCCTCCAATCCAGTGATTGGCTCAGCCAGAGTCAGCGTTAGAGCTAAAAAGGATAGTCCAAGCAATCAATGGATAAATGCAAAACTTATCTTTGTCAGAAACACTAACCGCAAGGATGATGCTTGGCTGGCAATACTTTGTACCGACATGGAAATCAGTAACGAAGAAGCAGTACGCATATATGGGAAACGATGGGATATTGAAGTTTTCTTCAAAATGTGCAAGTCTTATCTGGCACTTGGCAAAGAATCTCAGAGTCGCTCCTATGAAGCACAGATTGCCACCACATCTATTGTGTTTCTACGCTACATGATGATTGCTGAATCGGTGCGCCTTGAACATGACGAGAGAACATGGGGTGAAATATTTTTTAGATTCTGTGACGAAGTCAAAGATATCGAATATGTGAAAGCAGTTAAACTGCTGATCGACACCATGATTGACATTCTCAGACAAGCTCCGGTCCTGACAGATATTCAAGCGCAGCAACTCATTGAACAATTAATCAATGCTCTGCCTTTCTATCTTAAAGATCGATTGCAGTTGGTTGCGTGATTATATTCATTTTTCAAGGTTCATCACCACAATAGTGGTGGGAAAGTTGAGTTAA
>JAQVDB010000130.1 GCA_028698525.1 Clostridia bacterium | reverse complement strand
ATCAGGAACGGATTCGAAATGGCCTTTAGACTTTTGACCTTTTTTTCTCCTGTTTTAACTTTTGATATAACACTTACCCTATGTACAGTATTATTAATGTTACTAATGACATCAATATTACCATTATTATCATTTGGCTTTTGTTGCTCAATTTTATCAATACTTTGTTTGCCAATATGTTCATTATATTTTTTATGTTGATTATGTTGGTTAGCCTGATTAATAGGATTATTAAATTTATCAGTTATAACTAGCCTTAATCCCTTAATATTTTTTGAATTGTTTGAATATACTACTTCTCCCGTTTTTACCCAGTTGTGATCTTCAATATAAGACGGCACTATAGCATATAGTTTATCAGGTTCTCCCGGAAATACCTCAAATGTGTGTGAGTTTTCCGTTGCAAGAGGTATGTAGTTGCCTTCACCCGAAGGATCTACCATTATTCTGAAAGGAATAACCGGAGTATACCAGACAAGCTTTTCAGTTCCCTTATAAACATATGGAAAATATTGCATGCACCAAGCCTTATGACTTTCATCTCCTAATTCTGCATATATTTTCATACCTGGTTCTGCTCCATGTGGTAGCATGATTCTAACCAAGTATTCTCATGTTAACAGGTACTTATCCATCCTTTAATCAAGCATATATTAATGACGTTCCCCTTGCAGATCATATACTAGAAGGAAAGATGAGTATTGCTTATGAGTTTTTAAAAGCCGGATATAAAACCGGATATATTGGAAAATGGCATTTATTTGGACCTGAAAATCTGCGCACCGAATATATTCCCGAAGGTGTACATAGGCTTGGTTTTAATGATTTATGGGCTGTTACAAATTGCAGCCATGATTATATGAATAATTTTTATTACTTAAACGACGATACTACTAAAAAATATATAGATGGATATGATGTAGATACATACACACAATTAGCTTTGGATTTTATTGAGGAGCAAAAGGATAATCCATTCACTGTATTTCTATCATACGGACCTCCCCATGATCCATATGAAAGTGTACCCGAAGAGTGGAAGGATTTATATAATGAGGATTCATTAGAATTCCCCCCAAATGCAAAACCCCTTGATAATAAAATATTTGCAACTCACGCCTACTGCAGGGACCCGCATTATCAAAAACCCAATAAAAAAATTTTACGTGGATATTATGCTCATATTTCCGCTATAGATAATAATGTAGGTAAAATCATGCAAAAACTTCATGACTTAAATCTTACAGAGAATACTATAGTTGTATTTTCATCTGATCATGGAGATATGTTATGGTCTCAGGGAACTATGTTAAAAAATGCTCCGTGGGAAGAATCCGTAGGTATCCCTTTAATTATAAGATATCCAGCTAAGATACGAAAAGGAACAAGAACTGATGTTTTAATAAATGCCCCTGATTTCATGCCTACTCTCCTTGGACTTATGTCTATGCCTGTGCCATCATATGTTCAGGGGAATGATCTATCCTGGGTCATTACAAATGGAACAGGAAAGAGACCTGAAGCAGTGTACATAATGGCAGCCTACAAATGGTATGAGTATCAGGAATGGCGTGGTGTAAGGACTGAACGCTATACATACGCTAAAACTCTTGAAGGTTCCTGGGTACTATATGATAATTTAAATGATCCTTATCAACTAAACAACCTAGCCGGAAAAGAAATGTTTTCGGATTTGGAGAATTATCTAAGCAATTTGACAGATGAGTTCGGTAAAAAAATAGGTGATAAATTTGAACCATGGAGCGAAATACAAGAAAAACTATCTAAGCGCATGCAGGAATGGCTAAAAAAATATGAATATTTAGTATAAAGTATCCTAACCATCAGAAAAAGCCAATCTCTTCATGGCGGTTTATCTGATGGTTAGAATAAAATTTTTCTGTATTTGCGTCCACTACAATTCAAGTCTTGCGGTGCACACCTATTATGTTTTCTACTTAGCCTAGGATGAGGTCCGGAATTAATTTTCTTAATGCTGCGTATTGCAGCTTTTCCTCATTTGCTCTGAACAACCCATTGAACATCCGGGGCAAGAATTATTTCTCATACTTTTTATTGATTTGTATATGCCATAGGCAATTATTCCAAAAAAGATTACTGCTATTATTATTGTTGCTAACATATATATCACTCCTCATAATTAGTAGCTACAAGTATTATTACTCTAGGTATTTATAACCTAATGTGCTACAGCAGAAAACTGCATTTTTTTTGACCTTGATTTTCTCACCAGATAGTAGACAATCAACGCATATATAACCATTATTACACCTGCAGGAATAAACCCTGCTGCCAGTTCTCCATAAAATAAGACTGTACCAATTTGTGTTATAAGCATAGCAAGCAGATACCCTACACTAAATTGGAAGGCAAGGCCTTTTAATAACCATTTCCTATCAGCCAACTCAGTATTCATAGCACCAATAGCTGCAAAACAGGGAGGTGTAAACAGGTTAAAAATCAAGAATGCATAAGCTGTAACCGGTGTGAAGAATTGGCTAAGAACTCCTCCCGGTATATTCAATATTTCTTCCGATGAAGCTGCTATAGTTATTGCTAGGGTTGCCACAACATTTTCTTTTGCTACAAATCCTGCTACCGCAGCAGCTGCCAACTGCCATCCAAAAAATCCAAGTGGAATTAACAAGGGGGCTATAGTGCCACCAATAGTG
>JAQVDB010000129.1 GCA_028698525.1 Clostridia bacterium | reverse complement strand
CCTCCGGAATAGACTATTACTAGGTTTTTTTCTTGGTCTGTTCGGGCATCCCCGAATATAAAACTATTTTGCTGCACCCCTTGGCAAATTCTATTTATATCGGATTTAAAAAACATTGATAATATCCTAGAAAGCATGGCATATCTTGAAATAGTCACATATTTATATCTGTTTTTATCATCATTTTTGATCTCGAAACCTGAAGAAAATGTATTGCCAAGATCATCCACATCAGCCCGTAATACTCCTAATCTCTTTATTCCTTTGCTTTTTTCAGCCAAAGTTTTAAAATCCGCCAATCCCCATTGGTCATCGAAAGTCTTATTATATATACCTGCCCATAAATTAGTGGTATAATCCTTGCCTATCATTTGTCTATTTACTGAATAAATACGTTTATACCAATCTTGTTTTTGTTTAAGGTTTATATCCACCTCATATAATTTTTCTATATTAAGAAAAACACTTTTCCCTGATAGAGATGGCAGTTCCAAATCATTCTCTTGTTGGCTGCTTTTTATGACTATGACAGAAAGGTTGTCTTTTTGGTATGCATCTTTATCATATAAACGGGCAATCTTATCTCCCAACAAGTATAGGCTTTTACATTCCCTGCATACCTGTGTTTCATCTTGCTCTCTAAGTTTCACTATTTCTTTATTTGAAGCTCCACAGATTGTGCATTCTCTTTCTAAGTCTTTTATAGTATTTATCGAACTATCAGGATTCATCAAGGCAGCAAGCTGTTCTTTGGAATAACGCTGTATTTTGCCTTCTGAAAGCTTTGCTGAAAGGCTGTCAAATAACTTCTTTGTTTTATTCTCTAATTTTTCACTATCGGCTCTCATGCCGTTGGACAGCTGATCGGCACTGGCCTCTACCCAAGCCATCTGGATATATAGTGCACTGCCATACTTTTTTAAAAACCAATCATTTAGTTTTTGCTGACCTTCTTCTAGTTTTGAAATAGTATATTGGGTATTAGGTAATAGTATATAGAAATGACCGCCGCCACTATATAATAAATTCGCTCTTGACAGGCTCAAACTATCTAATATCTCATCTATGATATTTTCCATCATTATCTCAATCAGGAAGGATCGCCCCCGAAGGGATTTTAAGGCACCCTTGCTAGAGATAGTATAAATAAAATCCTGTATACCGGATAAATCTCCGGACAAAACGAGATACATCTTGTCATCTCTGGATTTATCTGTATTATCAAAAAATACATGGCGATAATCAGTTATTTGATTTTCCCTACAATACAAATAAATACAGGAAGCTATGGCGGCAGTAAGTTTAGAGTGATCATACAAGGATATATCAGGGGTTTCTTCTCGATTAGTGCTGGATGGAACATAATACATGGTACTTTCCAATAGCTTTAATATTGAATTAATCACATTTCCCCGTTGTTTTAAAAGGGTATTTATGAATTTCATGTTATCTTCAAGGAAATTCTTTAATGCAATATAATCTCCAGAAGAAGTATGATAGTTTTTGTTTAGCAAAACAAGAGGTTGTTCATCATCATAGCCTTTAAGCTTATAAGTATCATCGCCTTTATTTTTTTGGTTGTCCAGCTTTAAAACGTTGAATATACTATGCAAAGGAATCTTTTTGTTGAAGATTAAACTATCAGCAGCACCTTCCTGTTTTCTCCTGTCTGTAGCTGCTGCGATATTGTCTGCTTCATACACAATATATGCCAAGCTGTTGTGTGATATATTGCTGTTTCTGATTGCATCGCTATGATGATATTCTACCATTTCTTGAATTAGAGGGTCGCCAATATATTCTTTTACAAATTCAGCGCCATATCTGCTGTGGGTTTTTGCCTTATTCTCGGCCCTATATAATACTTTACCGACATCGTGAAACAAAGATGCGATTGTTATAGAAGTCAAATCATTCATTGCAATCGATCCTTTCTCAGATAATTTGATAAAAATCCATGATTTAGCAAAAGGAGAGTGAATTTCTCTGTTTTGTTGAGTGATCTTTGCTTAGTAAGTTGCATTTATTATCTTTTTTAAATGTTTTACCAATATTATACACCTTGTTATTTTATTTTTCAAATAATGGCATTATTCAGAGTTTAGTTAAATTAAGCAATAAAAAAGCACTCCACGAAATGAAGTGCTTTTTTTAATTTATTCAATTATTTTAAATATCTATCTAATACAACTTTCATGGCATCTATACATTTCTGGATATGTACTTCTTCCCAGCTTGGATGTAAGAATAAGCTCAATGTCTGCGGTCTCAAACTCTTTGCGACAGGACATACTACATCGGTATACTTTACTGAATCAGGAACTGTATCTCTGTCAACCTGTAGTTAAAACCTACCCTGTTATGAACATAAGGGAGCTTTTCTTCCATAGCTAACAAATTCATGCGTTCCTTTACATTATATCCATGATCTCTGAAGGAGCAACACTCCCACGCAAGCTCTTCATCATCGGTCACTACCATTCCGCCCTCTCCCCCGGTAGTAAAATGCTTGCTCTGGCAAAAACTAAAGCACCTAGCACCCCCGATAGTTCCAACTTTTTTACCTCTAAACAGACCTCCATGGGCTTGTGCACAATCCTCTATTACTTTTAGATTGTACTTTTTCGCTATTGACATTATTGCATCCATATCACATATTACACCGTACAAATGCACAATTACTATAGCCTTAGTCCTTTCG
>JAQVDB010000128.1 GCA_028698525.1 Clostridia bacterium | reverse complement strand
ATATAAAAAAGGAGTGTTCCTATGTCGCTTAGTGATGCTATGCATGCGACTGGTGTCGAAGTTAATTATTATTTTATATGTAAGAGGAAACTGTGGTATTTTACCCATGGCATAACTATGGAGCATAATTCTACTAGAGTGGAGATAGGAAAAGAAGTACATAAAAACAGCTTTAAAAGAAAAAACAAAGAGATAATGATAGACAATCAAATTTGCCTGGATTTTATTGATAAGGAGCTAATAATAAATGAAACTAAGCTTACAAAGGCTATGAATGATGCTACAAGATATCAAATATTATACTATATTTATTATCTTGAAAACAAAGGTATAAAACAAGTTAAAGGCATAGTTCACTATCCTAAAAGTAAAAAGAGAGAAATTATAGAGCTTGATGGTGAGGAAAGGCAAGTATTAGATAAAGTATTGAAATTTATATATGCTATCAAGAAAAGCAATAGTCCACCTTCATTAGAAAAAAAGAGAAAATGTAAAAAATGCAGTTATTATGAATTGTGCTTTAGCTAAGGAGGGAAAATTTGAAGAGGAATTACTATATATTTAGTAATGGTAGGATAAAAAGGAAAGACAATACTATTTGTCTAGAAAACGAAAAAGGGAAAAAATATATTCCTATTAATGATATAGAGGCCCTATATATTTTTGGGGAGGTAGATTTTAATAGCAAAGTATTGAATTTCTTTGGTCAAAATAACATCACGGTACACATATTTAATTATTATGGTTTCTATACATCTAGTATATATCCAAGAGAGCATCTATTGTCAGGATATAGCTTGGTAAATCAAGTGAAAAAATATTTAGATCCTGTGGAAAGGATAAAATTAGCTAGAGAAACAATAAATACTGCAAGTTATAATATTCTAAAAAATTTAAAATATTATAACCCAAGACGAAATGAGAAATTAGAAGATATTATATTAAAAATTGAGAAAGAAAGAAAAAAAATCCCATATACAAACGGAATACAAGATCTCATGGGAACTGAAGGGAGAATAAGAGACCTATATTACAGTGGATTTAGTATTATTACCATGGGAAAGTTCAAAATGAAGAAAAGAGTAAAGAGACCACCTGATAACCCTATGAATACATTAATTTCTTTCGGAAACAGCCTGATGTATACTACTGTATTATCAGAGATATACCGTACTCAATTAAACCCAACTATAAGTTATCTTCATGAACCAGGTGAAAGGAGATTTTCATTAAGCCTTGATATAAGTGAAGTATTCAAGCCAATCATAACGGACAGGACAATATTTAAATTAATAAATGAAGGAATGATAGATCAAAATCACTTTACAAAAGAGTTAAACTTTTGTCATTTAAATGAAAAGGGAAGGAAAGTTTTTATGCAGCAGTATGAAGACAAGCTAAATACTGTAATTAAACACAAAGAGTTAGAAAGACAAGTTAGCTACAGAAGACTGATAAGGTTAGAATGTTATAAGCTGATAAAACACATAAATGATATAGAGAACTATGAAGGGTTAAAGATGTGGTGGTAGAATGTATATATTAATAGTATATGATGTTGGTGAAAAAAGAGTCCAGAAGGTGCTTAAATTTATTAGAAAACATTTAATATGGATACAAAATTCTGTTTTTGAAGGAAATGTAACAAAGGCCGAACTGTTAAAGATAAAAAATGGACTCAAGGAAATAGTAGATCAAAAAGAAGATTCTATTATATTTTTTACTGCAAGGAATGAGAGATGGATAAAAAAAGAGATAATGGGGCGAGAAAAAAATGCTACAGATAACTTTATTTAAGGATAGTTTAGGATGGTTGAATAATGAAATTAGAAATAGAGTTTAGTATTGATAAAAATAAAAGTATAAATTTAAACTACAATTACTATATAACGTCAGCAATATATAATCTCATATATAAGCATAATATAGGCTTTTCAAAACAACTTCATGATGAAGGTTATAAGATAGGAAATAAAACATTCAAACTATTTGTATATTCGCGTTTGATGCCGGATAAGTATATTATACAAGGTGCTAACATGATAATTAAGAAGGGAAAAATGAGGCTATATGTGAATTCACCTGTAAAAGAATTTGTAAATTCATTAGGCAATTCCCTTATAAAAGAAGGAAAAATGCAAATAGGTGAAGAAACATTTAATATAAATAATATTTATCTTGAGGATAATAATTATTTTGATTATAGAACAAAGTTTAAAGTGTTATCACCTATAGTAGTAACTACTGCAGATAAGATAAACGGTGTAATGAAACCACGGACAGTACACATAACAGAAGACAAATATATAGAAAATATCAAGAGCAATTTGTTGAAAAAATATTTTATTGTAAAGGGAAAACTGCCTGGACACTTGGATATAGATATATCATTTGATACTAATTATTTAAAAAAAAGTAAAAGAGGAAATTTAATTGATTTTAAAGGAGTTAAAATAAAAGGATATATTTGCCCTTTTACCATGGAATGTGATAGTGACTTAAAAAAGTTAGCTGTTGATTGTGGATTAGGGGAGAATAATAGTATAGGTATGGGATATATAACGGAGCAAAAATAATTTGTCGACCCTTAATGATGTTAGAATCCTTGGGGGTCGACAAATTAAAAACACCTTCAAACCTAATAAAACCGTAAAAGTATTTTTTAGAGATGTTTTCCTTAAATGTGAAATGCTTATTTATAGCCAAGAATGATGGGTATTAATCGGACCATGTTGGAATTGAAATTT
>JAQVDB010000127.1 GCA_028698525.1 Clostridia bacterium | reverse complement strand
TCAGAAGATTAGAAGGATACCCTGCTGATTCAATGGAGATATATGTTGGCATGGGTGCAAATTTAGTTTTATCCAGTGAGGAAGCAATAAATTTAAACAGCAATGGCGTACATGTTGATGGAGATGTGTATATTCCTGGTTTTGATAGGAATACATCTGGATATACAAAAATACTCAATGGATTAATATTACAGTGGACTATAGCTACAATACAGCAAGATGCAGGGTTTGTAACAGTAACGTTGCCCATAGTATTTCCGAATCAACGTTTAGCTGTATTTGCTACCCCGTATTATTTAAGTGGTGTTGGCGGGAGTACTCATACACATTTTACAGCACAGATAGCAGGCTCAAATCAAGGTGTAGTTACGGTGTATGCAAGAACGTCTAGTGGAGGGACACCGAATTACAATGCTAGGTGTACTGTATTTGCAATAGGTTATTAGGGAGGGGTTATATGTACATAAAATTTGATAAAAATGGAGAATATGGATTTTATACGCCAGAAATACACGGTGAAAAATTTTGCGAAAATGAGTGTACAGAAATCACAGACGATTTTTATAATTTTTTAATAGACAACAATGGCAAATATTTAATAAATGTAGATAGCGTAGTAGATACAATAACTAGAGATAATCTTACAGAAAGACCTAAAACACCAGAAGAACCGAGAGAGCCGACAGAACAAGAGATTTTACAAGAACAAATTAAAATATTACAAGAAACGGTTGATATGCTAATACTGGATAGTTTGGAGAGTGATATGTGATGTTTGAAACATTGAAAAGACTATTTGATGAAGGGAAATTATCTGAAAACGGGATTAATAATGCAGTATTAAAAGGTTGGATTACGGAAGAGCAAAAACTAGAGATTATGTCGCATTAGGGCAAAAGTGCGGCGTAGACAAACACTTGAAAGGAGATTATAAATTGAGAATTAAAAATCTATATCAATTAAACGAAGGCATAAAATCAATTGCTGATAAAGAGCTACCAATCAGGGTAGCTTTTTTAGTACAAAAAAATATATCTGTAGTGGAAGCAGAGATCAAAAATGCTGAAGCAATACGGCAGAAGATCATCCAGAAGTATACAGATGTAGAAGCAACAAAAAAGTTGAAGGGGCAAGGAAAGATACAGCTGCAAAAAGATAAACTAGAAGAATATAGCAAAGAGGTAAACGAGCTCATGGAGCAGGAGGTAGAGGTTGAGCTTAAGCAGATAAATATTAATGATTTAGACGGTATCACAGTTAAGCCGATTGTGCTGGACCAGATCAAAAGTATTATTACAGAATAGCGGAGGAGGATGAACATGAATTATGTAAACGGAAAAATAGGTTTAGTGGGTGCTGGATTAGGAACATTACTAACATGGCTATTTGGAGGTTGGGAGGTAGGATTGCAGATACTTATAACGGCCATGACGCTTGATTTTATACTAGGTTTGATGTGTGGCTACAAGGAAGATGAGCTGTCTAGCAAGGTGGGTTTTAACGGTCTTAAACGCAAGTTTACAATCTTGATAATACTTATATTGGCCGTACTCTTGGATAGGCTCATAGGCCAGGAATGGATATTTAGAACAGTAGTCATATATTTCTATGTAGCCATGGAAGGACTGTCTATACTTGAGAATGCAGTTAAGCTTGATGTACCTGTCCCCGAAAAATTAAAGGATGCGTTAATACAATTAAAAGACAAAGAAAAGGAGGAAGAATAATGGGTTATATAATAGATATTAGTCATCATCAGGATCCGGTCAAGATAGATTATGATAAACTTGCTAAACAATTGGACCTAGTCATCATCAGAACACAATATGGAAGCAGGACAATAGATAGGCATTATAAGACGCATCATAGAGAGTTTAAGAAAAGAGGAATTCCTACTGCTACTTATGCATGGGTAAGAGGTAAATGCATACCGGAAATGAGAAAGGAAGCAGCTAGCTTTTGCGATCGGACAAGACAATTCAACCCAACATTTTGGTTTTTAGATGTAGAAGAAAAATCAATGAGTGATATGCGGAGCGGTGTTTCTGCATATGTGGACCAACTTAGAAAACTTGGTGTAGAGAAAATAGGTATCTATATTGCACATCATCTATACCAACAGTTTAATTTAAATCTTGATGAAGTAGAAGCAGTGTGGATACCTCATTACGGAAGAAATATCGGAAAAGTTGATAGCAAGCCTGCTTACCCTTGTGACCTACATCAGTATACAAGTAGAGGCAGGTTGAATGGTTATAGTGGCTATTTAGACCTGAACAGACCGATGAATGGAAGAACTATAGAGTTTTTTACAGACGAAGTTAAATCTAAACCACAGCTCAAGCCTAAACAACAAGCAAAAGAAATCACATACATAGTCAAAAAAGGCGATACGTTAAGCGAGATTGCTGCTAAATATAAAACCACTGTGGACAAGCTTGCTGAGTTAAACAATATTAAAAATGTGAATCTGATCTATCCTGGCCAAAAAATCAGGATTAGTGTGGCAGCTAAAAAACAGGAAAAAATACACATTGTTAAAAAGGGCGATACGCTGTGGGATATTGCAAAGAAATATAACACGACCATTAAAAAACTTGCAAAAGATAACGGAATAAAGGATCCAAATTTGATTTATCCGGGCCAGAAGATAAAAATAAAATAAATCCTACTACCGAGAGGGGCAATAACGCCCCTCTTTTTTGTACTTAAAAACATACTTGACAATATGAGAACAGAACGACAAAATACTTGACAAATTCGGGTATTAATAGTAAAATATTTTCAACAGTGGTTGTAAAATGTTGGTGAGGTGAGTATAGATG
>JAQVDB010000126.1 GCA_028698525.1 Clostridia bacterium | reverse complement strand
ATCCCCTGGGTTAATACGTTCTGGAGAATACCCTACCTTAAAATCTTTACCACACTTCAATCCGGAATTTTTTTCTAATATGGGAATACAAATATCTTCTGTAACTCCTGGGTATACTGTTGATTCATATACAACAATTGATCCTTTGGTCAGATTCTGACCCACAATAGTGCTAGCCCCCTCTACTGGAGCCAGATTTGGCGTTTTATCCAAATTTATTGGTGTAGGCACAGCAATTATATGGAATTTTGCCTCTTGAAGCTTTTCCTCATTCGATGTAAATTCCACAGTAGTTTGTTTGATTGCTTCGTCTCCCACTTCATTGGTAGGATCAACACCAGATCTATACAATTTAATCTTTTTCTCGTTTATATCAAAACCTATAACATCAACTTTTTTTGCAAATGCAACTGCAATGGGCATACCTACATAGCCAAGCCCTATTACCGAAAGTTTTCCCTTTTTGCTTATTAGATCATTATACAACATCATTACTTCTTCCCCCAGTTTTAACAATAATCAAATAATCCCATATTAATCTCTGCTAAATAAATCTCTAGTGTATACTTTGTCCCCAATATCTTTGATTTCGTCTGCCATTCTATTTGCAACAACCACATCAGAGATCTTCTTAAATTCATCAAGATCTTTAATAACTCTTGAATTATAAAATCGATCTGCATCAAAGGCAGGCTCATAAACCACCACTTCAATTCCTTTTGCCTTTATGCGTTTCATAACCCCCTGGACAGATGAATGTCTAAAATTATCAGAGTTTGTCTTCATAGTAAGTCTGTAGATCCCTACAATTTCAGGTTTCCTCTTCAAAATCATATCAGCAATATGGTCCTTTCTCGTTCTATTTGCATCTACAATTGCTGTCATAATATTATTTGGAACATCAGCATAATTTGCTAATAGCTGCTTTGTATCCTTTGGCAAACAATATCCACCATATCCGAATGAAGGATTATTATAGTGATTTCCTATCCTTGGATCTAATCCAACACCTTCAATAATCTGCTTTGTATCCAAACCTCTAATTTCCGCATAAGTATCAAGTTCATTAAAAAATGCCACTCGCATAGCTAGATAAGTATTCGAAAAAAGTTTAATGGCTTCAGCTTCAGTTGAATTCGTAAACAAAATCGGAACATCCTTTTTAACAGCTCCCTCAATCAAAAGATCAGCAAACTTCTTTGCTCTATCTGATTGTTCTCCTACAATAATTCGTGACGGATATAGATTGTCATATAGACCCTTACCCTCCCTTAAAAATTCAGGTGAGAAAATAATGTTTTCTGTTTCAAACTTCTCTTTTATCTTTTTCGTATATCCTACTGGTACTGTTGATTTAATGACCATTATAGCATCAGGATTAATTGACAATACATTAGCTATAACTGCTTCCACAGTTCTTGTATTAAAATAGTTTTTATCCGGATCGTAATTTGTAGGAGTAGAAATAATAACATACTCCGCATCTTTATAAGCAATATAATTATCAGTCGTTGCAATTAAATTTAATTTTTTTGTCGCTAAATATTCTTCAATCTCTTTATCAACAATCGGGGACTTCTTTTTATTAATCATATCTACTTTTTCCTGAATAATATCAAGTGCTATAACTTCATTATGTTGAGCCAATAAAACAGCATTAGACAATCCAACATAACCTGTCCCTGCTATTGTTATCTTCATCTCAAATCTCCTTTACAATAATTTGTTTTTATCTTGTAGTTTCAGCTTTTTCCCAAAATGGCTTTGATTTACCTGTTAATTGATTTATCGCTCCAAACAATTGTGCTACTAGTGTCATACAATAATAATAAGGGTAATAGGACAATTTATTTTTAAATCCAAATATCTTTCCAGACATTGCTAATAAATAAAATATACATTGCACCAAAAAGATTGAAGTATAAAACGAACTTTGTTTTATTAAAAACGCATTTGAAACAAAATATACTATATGCAAAATAAATAAGGAATACCTTAAAGTCCTATGTCCAAAATAAAAGTAACTAAACCATCCATATTTAAGAATATTATATTTTTTAGAGTTGCCGAATATAGAAGTTAAAATTCCTCTAAACATCCTAACTTTTCTCTTAAATTCATCTTGAGAGGTTTCTCCCGCTTTCTCGTATGCTACAGCTTTCTCATTATACACTGCTCTCTTATTATTTATTCCGGCATGAAGGGGCACAGCAGAATCATGGCACCTTATAGGATCAAAATCAACATAATCTTTTTTCCTTATTGCATAGATTGCCCCATTTCCCGCAGTTATCGTTTTTATATCTGATTCGACTTTCCTCATGAAAAGATCATAATTCCAATAACTAGTCTCAGCTTGACTAGAAATATTCTCAAAACTATTGACATACTTGAGCCTTCCAGTAACATAGATTATATCATCAGAAGTAAATGAAGAAACCAAATGAATTATTGAATCTTTATCAAGCATTGCATTTGCATCGCTGAATACTAATATTTCTCCTCTAGCAGTTTTGACTGCCTCATTTTGCGCATTTGTCTTCCCTTGCCTTTTATTCACATTGTAAAGAATGATATCATATTCTCTGTTTTTTTCAATAAAATTTTCTACAATTTCATTTGTTTTATCCGTGCTGTTATCTGATGCAACTATGATTTCTATTAGTTCTCTAGGATAATTTAAATTAATTAGATTATTCAATTTTTGTTCAATAACTTTTTCCTCATTATGTGCCGGTATAATAATTGAAACATAAGGTCTTAATGACATGTCTACAACATCTTTTTTATTCTTAACTACCTTGTTTAAAACAATCAATGATAAAGGATATCCTATTAAAG
>JAQVDB010000125.1 GCA_028698525.1 Clostridia bacterium | reverse complement strand
AGACGAGATCTTTTGGTCTTTTTGGATCACATGTGGCCATAGTAGTAGGAGCTACTACTGATATTTCCTTAATATGGGATACTAGCGGTAATGTTGGCGTAAGCGTTTCAGTTGGCTTAGGTACAGGAGTAGATGTGAGTGCTAATCCATTTACCGGTGTTACTAATGAAATAGTAGATTATGTTTTTGATGTGGGTAATATGGCCTTGTCTTATAGCCCAGGTTCCATTTTTGATCAAGCTGGTTTTTCGAATGAAGGTCATGTAGGTTTTATTCTGGGACGATCATTTGATGTTAGTACTGGGCAAATGGCAAATTATGAATTTGGTAATTTAGGTGGTGGTGTTTATTGGACATACACAACTGTAGTACCTATACACAAATCACAATAAAGAGGAGAAATAATGAAGAAAAATGGCTATTTACGACAGATTGCCTTCACTTATAAATTTTTATCATTAGTAGGAGTGCCGCTATCTTTGATTGCTCCTTTAGCTGTATTAAGAATAATATCAAATGAGGCACCGCCTTACCCTGTGCCGATTATTTTATCAGTTATTGCTGTCTTGTCTTTAGTCTTCAGCTTAGCAATGTGTGTGTGTTTGTTTTTATCAGCAAAATATATTAGAGAACGAAAGCATCCATTATTTATTAACATTATATCAGCAATATTATGTTTATCTTTTCCTATAGGCACAGTTATAGGAATCCTTGCTTTAGTTACTATAAACAGTAATGAGGTAAAGGAAACATTTGCGAACTGATAGACAAGTTGCATCGTATTAGGGAGTATATGAAACTTACCAAACGATTTATATAAGTATCATAAATAGGGGGCAGGTCTAGACATTTGGAGCACAGAGATCAGGGAATAGAGCCTTCTGCTACGCTCATCAGGTTGTATAGCAGCGGTGGAGCTTCGCAGGAATTATACAGAGCCCAGGGGATAGATAACGAGGGAAGAGGGAAGCCCGCTCGCTATGCTCGCTCGGACGATGGAGGCATAAGAGTCTCTGGCTTCCCTGATAATAGCTATGGTACGGAGTTCCTCTTCACCGGCAGAAGGTTAGACAGTGAGACCGGGCTTTATTATTACCGTAACAGGTACTATAATCCTAACTTAGGCCGTTTCATCCAACAGGATCCGCTCGGCCCCATCGACGGTCCTAACGTCTACACCTACGTCAACAACAACCCCGTCAACCTCATCGATCCGTTAGGGTTATGTGGGGATGATGATTGGGGGGATGAAGATTGGTGGAATGATGATTGGTGGGAAGAAGAGGAAGACGACATTCAGGCAAGTGTTTATGTCGGATATCGGGAGATTACAAACGTTTCTTTCCCCGGAGGGCCAGGTATTCATGCGAACATGACTTTTTATCATACCTATATTCAGGTGAACTATGATACATCTGTTTTTGCATATGGGTTTAACCCTGTAGGAGGATACGTTCAGAGAGCATTTTTAAATTTAGATGTCCCAGGCTTAGTTGATTCTGAAATCCCAAGATTCACTGCAAATGATATTAGGGTTCTTGTATCAAATGATGTAGATATTGCTGAATCTGTTTTATATTTCATTCAAAGAACCATACCTTTGTTTTCTCAATATAATCTTTACAGCCAAAATTGTTTTCACTGGAGAGATACTGTGTTAGCATTTGCGGGTGTTGGAGCAATTAATGATTCACCAATAAATATTAGATAATGTAACGGAGATATATGTTATGAAAGTAATAAGAAATGTCAGTTGGGTTCTTATCATCGTGGTATTAGTTGGCATTTTCGCAATTTATTTATATCATACAAGCCAAGTCGCGAAGTTTAAAAGAAGTCTTAAGGGCAGGATATGCTACATTACTTCTGATGCCAAACTTACCTTTGTAGAGCTTCCGAATCTTCAAATGAAAACTTTAAAAAATAACGATTTTGCAAATCTTTCTTTTCTGAGCTTTTTTAATAACCAAAAAGGGTTTATATATTCTAAAACTACTATGCCTTACAAAACCAAGGTTTTGTATAAATGCGAATTAACATCTCAATTAGAAGTTAATTCTATTTTCGGACTTCCAGCCTTTCCCGGTAATATATCTTGCCCATCTTTATCATATACTGATAATGAAATAGCTTACAGGGATGACAAGGGGAGGCTATCAATTTATGATATAAAAAAGGAGAGTGACAGAGTAATCGACTTAGATATTGTCGGTATATTTCAGCCCCAATGGAATGAAGGCGGAGAGATTTTGTGTGTAGAGCAAGATATTCCCTATCAAGAAATAGGGAAGCCATTTCTTACTTTATATAAAATAGTAAGAGTTAATGTGTCGGATGGTGATTATGAAGTATTGCTTGAAGGATATTCACCAGGATGGTTGAGTAACGATGAAATTATATATATAAAAGATGGCAAAAAGATTATGCTTTACAATATGAAAACTAAAAAAGAGAGATATCTATTTGAAGATAAGATTTTAGGCCCCATTAAAATATCTTTTGATAATAAAGCTATATTATATGTTAGGCAAACAAAACCATATTCGGGTCAGATTATAATTAGGTCGATTTATAATCCAAATGTCTATATAAGGATAACCAATGTCGGATATGGAGTTAAGGGGCTTTATTGGGTGAATTATAACGACTAAAATATAACGGAATCAATTTGCTTCAAATGATAAAAGCCATCCCAGACGTTTTATGTAAGAACATAATAATTAATGGTTTGTAGAATAAATATTTTTAGGGGTAAAATAGTATTGTGTTGTATTGTCAGGGCAGGCACAGGGGTGTAGAGCATAGAGCACAGGTGTGAGGTCTTAGGTGTTAGGGGAAGCGAACAACTCGCTAACTCCGAACTCGCAAACTGG
>JAQVDB010000124.1 GCA_028698525.1 Clostridia bacterium | reverse complement strand
CCCCCTTCAACATAAGTCATCTCTTCCTCATCCATTACAACACAGTTACTCGGCATTACAAGTGTACCATCATAACACATATCCATGTTTTTCCCCTTTCTGATGTTTTAACATCCGTTAATTTTTGCAAGTTGGGTAGCTAGTCCTAACTTGCTGCGTGATTATATATTATTGCGTACGCACAACCACCTAGATTAATAGGTCATTATGTCTCCATCCATGGTGTCTTCTGGCACTAGCACTTCTGTTTTGTCTTCTTGAACAAAGTTTCCTTGCTGCATCTCCCATAACTGATAGTACAACCCCTTCTGGGATAACAATTCCTCATGGGTACCTTTTTCTACTACCTCGCCCTTATCTAAAACAATAATGGTATGACAGTTCTTTATTGTCGCTAACCTGTGAGCAATAATCAACATAGATTTATCTTTGTACTTGTTGTAGATCATGTCAAATATTATACTTTCTGTACCGAAATCTAGATTGCTTGTACTCTCATCGAATATGTAAAACTCATTCTTTTTTAGAAAAGCCCTTGCTAGAGCAATACGTTGCTTTTCCCCTCCCGAGAGCCCTTCACCTGCTTCCTCAAGAAAGGTGTAATACTGCATTGGGAGCTTTCGAATAAAATCATGTGCATCAGCTGCTTTAGAAGCTTCTTTAACCTCATCTAGCGTTGAGTTCATCTTGCTAACCCGGATATTGTCATATATACTCTTTGAAAACAATTCTATGTTTTGAGGAACATAGGATATAGCTCTTCGGATTGAGTCATTTGAATACTCATTTATATCCACCCCGTCAATTGAAATCTCACCAGCTTCAGGCTCATAGTACTTAAGTAGTAATTTTGCCATTGTGGATTTTCCACTTCCTGATGCACCTACTAGTGCTATCTTTTTGCCTTTAGGTATTGTAAAGCTTATATTCTTTAAAACTGGCTTTCTGTTACCATACCTAAATGTAACATTCTTGATAGTAATATCTCCATCAACTTTTTCTAGCTCCTGATATATGCCCTTGGTTTCTATATCTTGCTCCCTTTCATAATCTAAAATCTCTGAAATACGCTTCATTGAGATATTAGCCTCTTGTATAGACAGCTGCAGGCTTACAAGTCTTGATACAGGATCCATGAAATATCCTGCTAATGTCATAAAGGCCATCATAGTACCCAAAGTCATCTCATTGTTGATGACCTGCATTATGCCAAAATAAGTTAGTAATAAATTCCCACCTGTGGATATCAAACTAGATATAGAGCCTTGTATATTAGAGAGCATATTCTCCTTCACGCCAATACGCAGGGATTTTATATATTCATGCTCTATATTCTCAAGCTCAGTTTCTTCATTAGCGTTACCTTTGATGGTTTCAACTGCGCGGAGCCCTTCTATTATTTGAGAATTGAGGATAGATGCCTGCTGCATTTGCTCCTCGTTTATTTTTTTATAGGGTTGCTTAAAGATAAATACTAAAATAATACTGATAATCGTCATAAACAAAATAACAATAAACAAAGATGTATTCATTTTGTATAAAATAACTCCAGTTATAAGGGCCATGGAAACATCAATAATCAAGGTAAGCGCAATATTTGTAAACACATCTTTTATCGTAAAAGCATCTGAAAACCTTGTTATAATATCTCCAGTTTTACGTGTAGAAAAAAACTTCATCGGTAGTCTATATATATGTTCGAAATAACCTAGCATTAGAGGAATATCAATTTTGATTGATAAGTGTAGCATCATCCATTGTCGAACAAAGCCTAAGACAACTTGAGATATTCCTATACCTGCGAAAACAATCAGTACCAATTTTAATGTGTTCTCTAGTTTATAGGGCAATATCTCATCAAATATTATGCTATTAAATAAAGAAGACACAATCCCTAATACAGTAAGAATAAGAGAAGCTATAATCCCATACGCGAATAGTTTCTTTTGAGGTGATAAAAGCCGTACATAGCGAGAGAATACCTTGTCACCCTTATTTCTGCTACTAATAAATTTTTCGTTTGGTTTTAAGATTAGTATGGCTCATGTTAAGTCCTTATAAAACTCATCAATTTCCATACGTATAAGGTCTTTGGCAGGATCCCCGATTATCACATATTTATTAGTGATTTTAAATATAACAACAAAGTGGGATAAGCCCTCCTTGGTGATGGTATTAGCGATAGCAGGCAGTGTATACTTACTTAAAAAACCTTCCTTGTCGACTCTGACTGCTTGTGATGCAAAACCTAAATCGTCCGCACATTTGCTAAGACCTATCAGATTGGTGCCTTTTAAATCAGTACCCATCATGTCTCGGAGCTTAGTTATAGTAGTTTCCTTTTTATAATGAAGACACACCATTGCTAGGCATGCTGCTGCACAATCTGTTACATCATGCTGTTTTACAAATGTATATCTCACTTGAACCCCCAATACCCCTACTTAAACTAGTATTTAATATCTATATATATCAAGGCTGTTATTTATAGTTTCATTCAGATGGGTATATATTACTTTGTGTAACCCATTTTATACTATATATTTGCCAGTGTCAACCCTTTGTTTGTATTTATTTGAATATAAGTATAATGTGACAAAATAATATGTTTTTCGACACTCATAAGACCTATATACCTAGCTAGACTAATTTTAGTTAAATAAAAATAAAGGCCTTCCGTCATTATCCTGTCAGCTGTATTAGAGCTAAAAGTGAATAGTTCGAAAGACCCTTATTGATTATAAGCTTTCAAAAATTATTTACTTGTAATATCAAAGGCCCAGGGCCCTTTAAGGGAGTTTATCAACCCATCAAAGGTTATGGTTAGCTTTTTATCCCCTGGCCTTATCTCTAGGTCAAAATGGTCTATTACCAAGTTGTCATTATAATGATAGCTGTAGCTATAG
>JAQVDB010000123.1 GCA_028698525.1 Clostridia bacterium | reverse complement strand
ACTCATATATATAACAGTACTTCTAGTGTAAGGAGCAGAGATTTTTATTGCCAAGCAGGAGTAGTAGAGGCAGGGTTAAGCCTTGATGAACTGACTGTTGAAGTGATTGCAGATGGGAGACATATACCTCATGGTATTTTAAAACTCCTATATAAGACGAAAGGACCAGATAAGTTAGTCCTCATAACCGATGCCAGCAGGGCTGCTGGTATGCCACCAGGCAAGTACAAATTAGGGGAACTGGATATTTTAGTGGAAGACAATGTAGGTATGCTGCCGGATAAAACGTCCTTTGCCGGGAGTGTTGCTACCGCTAACTGGCTTGCCAAAATAATGTATAGAGAAGTTGGCATCTCAATGATAGATGTAGTGAAGATGCTAACACTAACCCCTGCTCGGCTTATAAATGAATCCAATACTAAAGGGAGTTTAGTCAAAGGAAAAGATGCAGACATAATAGTATTCGATGATGATATAGAGGTTTCCCTTGTTATAAGAGAAGGAAAGAGATTAAAATAAAACTGAGGTGGGGAAAGTGGGAATATTAGGCCTTGATGTTGGTACAACAGGTTGTAAGGCCACGGTTTTTGATTACCAAGGAAATATAAAGTCTTCTGCCTATAGAGAATATGATGTAATAACTCCAAAACCGGGATGGCAGGAGCTTAACCCTGAAAAAGTTTGGGGATCGGTAAAATGGGTGATAAAACGTTCTGTACAAGAGTATGCAGGGGAAGAAATAAAAGCCATAAGCATATCTTCCTTTGGAGAAGCGGCCACACCAGTGGATAGAGACGGAAACATATTGTATAACAGTATTTTATATATTGATCCTAGAGGGGAGCAGGAGATAGGGATTATCCATGAAAAGCTTGGGAATGATAGGGTGCTTGAGATAACTGGAAGCTCAATCCACCCTATGTACACTTTAGGAAAGATAGTATGGATAAAGGAAAATTTGCCGGAAATATATAAAAAGACTTGGAAGTTCTTGCTTTATGGCGATTTTATAATGTATAAATTAGGTGCCCAGCCTTCAATAGATTATTCTTTGGCTGCAAGGACTATGGCATTTGATATTACTCAAAAACAATGGTCGGACGAGATATTAGATTGTGTAGGTGTAGAACAAGATAAATTTTCATTCCCAGTACAAGGGGGAAGTATAATAGGGCAAATTTCAAAAAACATAGCCTATGAACTAGGACTTCCTAAAGGGGTTTTGTTGGTAGCCGGGGGGCACGATCAGCCGTGTGCTGCATTAGGTGCAGGTATAACCGAAAGCAGAAAAGCTGTGGATGGTATGGGTACGGTGGAATGTATAACCCCTGCTTTTGATAAACCTGTATTATCGCCTGAAATGGTCAAGTATAATTTTGCATGTGTACCACATCTTAAAAAAGACATGTATGTAACCTATGCTTTTAATTTTACATCTGGAAGTTTGCTTAAATGGTATAGAGATACCTTTGCATTTGAAGAAAAAAGGATAGCCCAGCAAAAGAGAGTGGATGTATATGACCTTATAATAAAAAATGCAAAGAAAGAACCTTCCGATATATTTATTCTTCCGCATTTTTCGGGAGCTGCCACTCCTTATATGGATACAGATTCTAAAGGAGCTATGGTAGGGCTATCTTTGGATACTGACAAATCAGAAATAATAAAAGCAGTATTGGAAGCAACAAATTATGAGATGATGGTGAATATAGAATGCCTGGAAAGAGCAGGCATATATATTGATGAATTAAGGGCAGTAGGAGGAGGGGCTAAGTCAGATTATTGGTTACAGCTAAAAGCAGATATGACAGGTAAAAAGATAGTATCTCTTAATGTAGCTGAAGCGGGGACATTAGGAGTTGCTATGCTTGCTGGAACGGCAAGCGGTGCATATAAGTCGGTAGATCAGGCTGCTTCAAGACTTATAAGAGTAAAAAAAGAATATTACCCTGACCCTAAACTTACAAATATATATGCACAAAAATTTTTAGATTACAAAAAGATTTATCCTGCAGTAAAGAGTATATATAAATAATAAAAGAGAGGACTGGGAAAATGGCTCTAGTTTCAATGAAACAAATGCTGGCAGATGCTAAAAAAAATAAATATGCTGTAGGCTGTTTTAATGCAATAAACCTTGAAATGGCACGAGGGGTGATACAGGCAGCAGAGCAAGAAAACTCTCCAGTAATATTGTGTCATGCAGAAGTACATTTTAAATATGTTCCATTGGATAAGATTGCTCCCATATTAATAAACGAGGCTAAAAATGCGAAAGTACCGGTAGCAGTACTATTAGACCATGGAAAAAGCTTTTCCGCCGTCATAAAAGCTATGAATTTAGGGTTTAATGCGGTGATGTATGACGGATCAAAGTATGACTTCAAACAAAACGTAGAAAATACCGGAGAAATAGTAAAGATAGCCGGAGAGCTTGGAGTAGACGTAGAAGCAGAGCTAGGGTATGTAGTTAGGCCTAAAAGCGGGGGAGCAGAAGGCGATGATGATGATTCAATAATAGATGATACTTCCCTCTATACTAAACCTGAGGAGGCATGTGAATTCGTAGAAAAAACAGGGGTGGATGCCCTTGCTATCGCTTTTGGTACCGCTCATGGAGTATATTTAAAAACCCCTCAACTTGATTTTGAGAGGTTGAAAAAAATAAGCAAGGCAGTGGATGTGCCGCTAGTCATGCACGGAGGTTCAGGGTTGACCAGCCAGGATTTTAAAAAGGCTATAGAATGTGGCATATCAAAGATTAACTATTATACAGGGATGGCATACAATGCATCCGAGGCGATCAGGGAAAAGTTTAGCCAGAGCAGCGATAAAGTCTACTATCACAATATAATGATGTGGAGCATGGATGCCTTTAAAGATGATGTACGAAAAGTTATAAGATTATTTGGAAGTACTAACAAAGCCTAAAGTCAG
>JAQVDB010000122.1 GCA_028698525.1 Clostridia bacterium | reverse complement strand
TATAACGTCCACGAGTTGCAGAAGCCGTTCCGCCTTACTTAGCTCTTAAGTTAGGCGGAACGGTTTGGGTCGGAGTGCCGGAATTACCCAGATTCTTTACTAACCGGCACGGAGCCTGCAACTCGTTGATATCTGAAGTAGGCCACCAGCGAAACCACGGATGGTGGAGCGTCTCTTTCTTAAGAGCTTAAAAAAACCAATCAGATCTAACATAGTTAATATTGCTAATTTAATTCTATAAAGTTATCATATGTAAGGAAGCTACTAGTGATTTTATTGTTCTTGAAATCTAAAACAAAATCAATAAATTTACTCCATTTTCTTTTATGCCCCAATTTACCCTTTAATCTAATGAAATATTTCTGGGTTTGTACCTCTGAATCTCCAACATCTCCCTGAAACTCACATATCATCTTAATACTTTCACGCCCGTTTACAACAAATTGGGTTGCAAAACATCTCCCCTCACTTGAGCCAAGTTTATTTACTACTGCAATAAATTTAATTGGCCCAGCATCTTTTTTATTTGTTATCTCAAGGATTTGATGTTCAATTGTAATCGGTATTGCACCCGAATTATAAAAAACAAATGGCAAATAAATAGTTATTTTCTTACCATTTATTGCAGCTGAAAATGATCTTGGACCAATTACAACTAATTTTCCTTTTCGCCAGTTCATCCACCAAAAACTAAAAATAGTAAACACCAAAGCTAGACTACTTGTAATAAAAGGATATAAATTCTCCAAAACTTTCAACCCCTTCGTTTATTGCCCGCCACGATGGCGGGCTTAACGGTGGCCTATTTCAGATATCGGGCCGCGGGTTTACGAAGTCCATGAGGCCTAGTGCTTGCACTTGCCGAAGGGATTTTGAAAACCTGCTGATATGCGATGTGGCGCTTAGCCACAGATGCATAGCAGCGGGCTTGACCCGCGGCCCGATATAGCGAAATGGAGCAAAGCGACATTTCGTTATATCGTCTATGTGTTGCCGAAGTCCAGCAGCCTTAGCCAGACCTGGCTTAGGGTGATGGATTTGGGTGAAGCGACGACAGGAGCGAAACTGGCAACACTTTGTTATGCGATCGTTCGGCCAATCTCCTAACTAAAATATTCTGACTTATAATCATTTCTTCTCCATATAAATTCTTCTCCATCACATCCGTGAAGTATAATTTTATTATCATCTGCTTCTTTAACAGACCAATAAATACCAGCCTGAACCCCTCCACGTTCTTTAGGAGTAGTTTGACAACTCTCAAATGAAAAAAGTTCAGGGTCAATTATGAGTGGCTCTTTTGCTATTAGATTATCAGAAACCATATAGGCCTGTTTGCCTCGTCCTTCCATTTCAAATAAACGAAAGTTTTGTGCAAAAACAACTCCCTGCTCACATACAGCATATCTAGCTGCTCTACAATATTTAATCCGATCTGAAACAACAAAAATATACATATGATTTTTTGTGTTTATCTCAACAAATGGATCAATACTGTCATCTCTTTCCCATTTTACTCCATCTTTTGTTCCTAACCGCCAAGATACTAAACAATCTTCAATGGATGATTGTGATAGTGGCAAAATATCTCTATTATTAACTATTTCTATATTTTCACTTTTCTGCAGAACGATTTTTTTGTTTTCCTTTTCTATATAAAGATTATTTCCACATATTTTTTCTGTTAAATCATCAGCAATAATCATAATACTATCATCTCTTTGTTTTATAGAATAAGTTGATTTTCCTAATTCCTTTTCAATAATAGAAGAATTGGAGCCGGAGTAAATATTTTCTTCAGCATCTTCAATTTTATATGCATAAGATATCATTCCATCAGGCATATAACAGCATTTAGCCATGAGCGTCTTGATCAAATAATTGGAGTCATATTCTAAATGAGACCAAGTAGATTCAAGTATATTATCGTTTCGTTGAAATACAAGCTCATATATTCCAGTACGTACAATTTCAATGTTTTTACCTACCCAAACTCCTGTAATAGAATTATTGAAATTTATCATCAAATCATCTCCCTTTATAAAGCATTTAGCCGAATGTCGCATAACGTTCCGGTTTTACGACGCCGACGAACCGGACCAGCGGAGCCCTTCCCTTTAGCGGCGCTTGCCGCCCGGTGAGACGGTGTGGGCAGCAATTAACCCATAAGCACGCCCTGCAACGTAAAAGTATTGTTATGAGAAGTTCCTATCTCCTAGAACCATATCTAAACAATATTTTCACCAAGTAAGATTCTGGGCATTGTTGTTAAACACCTGTTCCATCTTTTATAAAACTTTTCTATCCCAAGTTTAGAAACTCGGGCATGTCCTTCCTCGTTTTCGACTACCCAATGCAGAATATAAGTAACTTTTCCAATATATCGTGTGAGTCTAATTGGTACCTTACCTGCCTTAACTGCATTGAAATCTTCCTGCCTATGAGTACGTTTTATATATTTAACATCAATAACACCTTGCTGCTCCATATAAAATGCAGCTACCTCTTTCATTAGTTCTTCAACTTCATCTTGCTTGTCTAGCTTAACTTCATAAATGCAGATTTCATTAAACATATAATCATTACCACCTTTTGTATTTGTCTTTGGCATTTTTCAAATTATCATAACATTTATTTAACATTTTGCTTTTCCTATATCCCGTTCTCTACTAGGATATTTTAAACCCTTTAAAAATTCTTCCTTAATAACAGGTAAATGCCATAATAAGCACCATAATAGCCCATTTTCGTAAACACGAAGTCACATCAACTTCCAATTAACCCAACAGACAGGCTATATAAGGAATTTCTCATAACTATCGCATTCCCGAACTTATGGTTCGTGAATACCCTACTTTTTGGTGGGATTAGCGAAGTACTTCGCGAATGCCCACTATGGCTATATATCATCCTTCTTCATTATTGTATCTAGTGTACTT
>JAQVDB010000121.1 GCA_028698525.1 Clostridia bacterium | reverse complement strand
TATATAATATACAACAGCAACAATATATATCCTCCTTAAATTTTATAGTTTTTCTATTTTGATAGAATATTTTAAAAACACTCGTAGGCTCTATGTCTTCAGATTATTCATTAAAATATTGCTTTTACTTTAATCTATTCTATTTATATATACCCAAACATATGGTTAAAAAAAGATAAATAGTTTATTATAAACTATTTATCTTTTTTTGTTAATATTTAAATTTATTTATTTTTTGATAGCAGCTTGTGCAGCAGCAAGTCTTGCTATCGGAACCCTGAAGGGTGAACATGAAACATATTCTAAACCAACCTTGTGGAAAAACTCTATCGAGCTTGGGTCTCCTCCATGCTCCCCACATATACCCAATTTTATATCAGGCTTGGTTTGCTGGCCAAGCTTCACAGCTGTTTCTACCAATTTTCCTACACCTTTTTGATCCAGCCTTGCAAATGGGTCATTCTCAAATATCTGTTTGTCATAATAATCATCTAAGAACTTGCCAGCATCATCTCTTGAAAAACCGAAAGCCATCTGGGTTAAATCATTTGTTCCAAATGAAAAGAATTCCGCTTCTTCTGCTATTTCATCTGCTGTCAATGCGGCCCTAGGCAATTCAATCATAGTTCCTACCAAATATTCCAATTCTACTTCTTTTTCTTTTATCACTGCATCAGCCGTTTTGACTATTGTATTCTTTACATATTTTAATTCCTCTAATTCACCTACTAGAGGTATCATTATCTCCGGTATTATATTATAACCCTTTTCATTTTTAACCTCAATTGCAGCTTCTATAATAGCTCTGGTCTGCATTTCTGCAATCTCAGGGTACGTTACCGCTAGTCTACAACCTCTATGTCCTAGCATCGGGTTGAATTCTTCCAACCCTAATACTGTGGCTTTTAAATCTTCGAAGTCGATATTCATTTCTTGTGCAAGTTTTTGTATGTCTTGATCTTCTTTAGGTAAGAATTCATGAAGCGGTGGATCCAATAACCTTATAGTAACAGGTCTTTCTTCCATCACCTCATATATACCTTTAAAGTCTTGCTTTTGCATAGGCAACAACTTAGCCAACGCTTTCCTTCTCTGCTCCTCTTCCTTTGATATTATCATTTCCCGAACAGCGGGTATTCTATCTTCTTGGAAAAACATATGTTCAGTTCTGCATAATCCTATGCCTTGTGCACCGAAATCAACAGCAACTTTTGCATCTTTAGGAGTATCGGCATTTGTCCTTACTTTCAAACGTCTTGCCTTATCAGCCCAACCCATGAGCACTGCAAAATTTCCGCTTACCTTAGGTGCCACTGTAGGTATTACTTCGCCATAAACAAAACCTGTTGAACCATCAAGGGATATTACATCCCCTTCAACATATTTTTTATCTTTCGCTACGAAATATTTTCCGTCTTCGTTTATCTTTATCTCTCCACAGCCTGCAACACAGCATTTACCCATTCCTCTTGCTACAACTGCAGCGTGTGATGTCATCCCACCTCTTGAGGTTAGTATTCCTTCAGCAACATGCATTCCTTCTATATCTTCCGGGGATGTTTCAGTTCTTACAAGTAAGACTTTCTCCCCTCTGGATACTGCTTCAACAGCCGAATCAGCAGTAAAGTATACTTTACCACTTGCAGCACCTGGCGATGCAGGTAACCCTTTAGCTATAGGATTAGCCTTTTTCAATGCACTTTGTTCAAACGTTGGATGCAATAGCTGATCTAATTGAGCAGGCTCAACTCTAAGCACCGCTTCTTGCTCCGTTATCTTTCCTTCATTAACAAGATCTACGGCTATCTTGAGTGCTGCAGCAGCTGTTCTCTTTCCATTTCTAGTCTGCAACATGTATAGCTTTCCATTTTCTATGGTAAACTCCAAGTCTTGCATGTCTCTATAATGATCTTCTAACTTTTCTGCTATATCAATTAGTTGATTGTATATCTCTTCATTGATTTCTTTTAATGAAGCTATAGGCTGTGGCGTTCTTATGCCAGCAACAACGTCCTCACCTTGAGCATTCATTAAAAACTCACCAAAAAATCTATTTTCACCATTTGAAGGATCTCTAGTAAATGCCACACCCGTTCCAGAGCTCTCACCCATATTTCCAAATACCATGGTTTGAACATTTACCGCAGTACCCCAATTGTTTGGTATGTCATTTATTTTCCTGTAAGCAATGGCCCTAGGATTATTCCATGAACTAAATACAGCTTCAACAGATGCGAGTAGCTGTTCCATAGGATCTTGAGGAAAATCTTTTCCTATCTCTTTTTTGTATAACTCTTCATATTTTTCGATAACTACCTTTAGATTTTCAGCTGTTAGGTCGCTATCATATGTAGCATTATTCTCTTTTTTAACGTTCTCAAGTATTTCTTCAAATTTTGAATTAGGCACTCCCATAGCAACATCAGCAAACATTTGAATAAATCTTCTATAGCTGTCATATGCAAATCTCTCATTATTCGTTGCTTTCGCCAAACCTTTTACTGATTCATCATTTAAACCCAGATTGAGTATTGTATCCATCATACCAGGCATTGATACCCTTGCCCCAGACCTTACCGATACTAATAATGGGTTATTTATATCACCAAACTTTTTGCCTTCTATTTCTTCAAGCTCTCTAAGTTTCTGATGTATCTGATCAGTTATTTCTTGAGAAATTTTCTCTCCATCATCGTAATATTTTATACAAGCTTCTGTAGTTACAGTAAATCCTTGAGGCACCGGGAAACCCAAATTAGTCATTTCACAAAGGTTTGCACCTTTACCCCCCAGAAGGTTTCGCATAGTTGCGTTTCCTTCTTTAAACAAATATACATACTTTTTTGCCATATGGTTCCTCCTCCTTAAAAGTTTTATCTCAAGTTTAAAGTATAAAAACCTTTAAACATTTAGGCCATCAATTTCTAATAATGGTTTTGATTGTTTTTACAGATAATACATCAAAACTAGATATATTATACAATAAAAATATAATT
>JAQVDB010000120.1 GCA_028698525.1 Clostridia bacterium | reverse complement strand
TAAAGTAAAGAATCTTTTCAATTGCTTTCATGTGGTACACCTTGTAATTGTATGTAGGGATATTAGTTGCAGATGTATAATACTGTGGCTCGATGATTTTTTTCTCTTTTTTAGATGATGCCATTTCTCACACCTCAGATTTCCGTTTTTATACCTGCCAAACGAAGTTTGAAATCATTTTTCATAGGGTTTTTTGTCCGTTTTAACTGTCCTGATACCTTTTCTAATGTACTGTCTTCATCTTCTTCGAATATATACAAGGGATTAAGTACTATCTGCCCATCCTCATACCCTACAACTTCAGTTATCTCCATAGTCTTTCTTGACTTATCCCTAAGCCTTGAAAGGTGAATGATAATATCTACTGCTGAAGCTATCTGTTGTCTTATCGCCTCTAGCGGGAGGCCTGCCGCTCCCTGTAAAACCATAGTTTCTAAACGGCTTAGCATATCTTCTGTAGAGTTAGCATGACCTGTTGATAATGAACCGTCATGTCCAGTATTCATAGCTTGCAACATATCAAGGGCTTCTCCGCCGCGAACCTCTCCAACTACAATCCTTTCAGGCCTCATACGAAGAGAGGATTTAATTAGGTCTCGAATAGTGATTTGGCCTGCACCTGCCGCATTTGCATTCCTGGTCTCTAGACTCACAAGGTTACTTATGCCAACTATCTGTAGCTCTGCTGAGTCCTCGATCGTGATTACACGTTCATCCTTTGGGATATAGTTAGACAAGGCATTTAAAAAGGTAGTCTTACCAGAACCAGTACCACCACTGATGAAAATATTGTACTTTGCTCTGACTAATAACTGAAGTTTATCCGCTATTTCCTGAGTTATTGAACCATACTCGATTAGCTTTTCCACAGTCATTGGAGTCTTGGAAAACTTTCGAATGGTAAGGGTTGGGCCACATAGTGCAATAGGAGGCAAGACGACATTCACACGGGACCCATCAGGAAGACGGGTATCACAGATGGGGTTAGCTTGATTGACCTCACGACCTGATAGCCCTACAATTCGCTGGATTATATCTTCTAGGCGGCGCTGACTTTCAAACTTTTTGTCAAGTTTGAACAATTGTCCGTTTTTTTCTATAAAAACATTGTCAGGCCCATTAATCATAACCTCAGTTATTGTGTCATCATTCATGATTGAATCTAGAAGGCCGAAACCTCGTATAGAACTATAGACCTGCTGTACTATGGAAACTCTCTTTTCAATGGGACAGTACTGATTACCTATACGTTGTAGTACGATTTCCTCTACCTTTTCTTCTAGTTCCTCATCACTCATGCTGCTTAAGGGCAAATTTTCACTAATATATAGTTTTATATTTGATATAAGTTCTTGTTCTTGTTCAAAATCCATAAACTCACCTTATACTAATTAATCTTTGTAAAGATATCCATCTGTGACAGCTGCGAAAGTATTTGCTCAATACTAGCATGTTGGTATCTTGGAGCACCACCAAGGGTTCTTATCTCAATATCATCGATTGTATTACTAGACTTGTTACTAAATTTATTATAAATTAAGCCTGTTCGCTTGATTAACGGGGAGTCCTCATTTTGTTCTATTAGACTCAAGGCGGCATAGGCTCTTGATAACTTAGCATTTGAAATACTTGAGCCGTCTCCTACCCAGATAATAGAACTCATCTGCCTAAAGAGTTTGAGCATATTTTTCTTTATCCCGAAATCAATATCGACAATTATATAGTCGTAAGAGCCTGTTAATTTTAACTCTGATATAAGGCGGGTAATCTCTTCTGTTGTTAGTTCATGCATATCCAACGCTATCTTAGACCCAGAATAAAAATATACGCCTCTTTGATCCTTTCTTACGCAACTCTCTAGTTTTAGAGCAAGATTTGCCTTTTTGCTTTTTAAAGTGAAAATAATGTCACTCATATCAAACTGTCCATCAGCTGAAAAGAAAAGATCCGATGAACCAAATTTCTCAAAATTTAAGTAAAGGGTTTTCCTTCCTTTAGAAGCAAAATAAAGGGCACATGCGGCTGCCATAGTAGAGCTACCAACTCCACCACTAGGTGAGGTAAAGGCTATAACTCTACAGTTATCGTCTCCTAGCTTTAAACCGGAAACACTAACAGCCATTTCAGAGTATATGCTAAGTATTTGTCTGTATATCAAGTCTACCTTTTGAAATTTACATATAGCCTGTTGGTCATTTACAGTATCGATATCCGATCTGTCTACTAAATAAGCAAAGCCACAACGTTTAGGAAGCTTTTTTATGTCAATGTCAAAGTTATCACTTGCAACTAAAACATCAATCCTAGCACTATCCAAAGTAGACATTGCTATATCTTTATTTGTAAAAGAGTATATCTCAAGCTTGTCAGCGTATTTAGTCCCAAAAGTAGAAACTAAACGACTTAAGTAGTTTTCATCTTTTTCTAACAGCGCAAGTTTTATTTTCATAATACCCCCCATTTCACTGTTATCGCTTTATATGAAAAGAGAGATTTGGAACTATAGTGCAAAGTTAGCCTTATAATTGAGATGTGCATTTTACTTGTTTGTACTTATGCTTTCCAAATCATCTATATATTTTTTATCACATCTAATACAATACTTTTTTACTTATTTGTCCTTCTACCACATGTTTACTACAGATCTTAACACAGGTAATATATATATGTCAATATTTTATCTATAATATATAATTTAATCTATTTAGCTATTTTAGCTCTTTGTAGGGAATTGTTGTATTCTGTCGATTCGTGTTGAATAGTCTGCCTTATGCCTAGGACAATAGGCTTAATAAACCTGTATTTCTTTTATGATATTGGTTAAACAGCAGCTATCTTTATCTATTAATAAAAAAATCCGTATACATCTATGAATGTATACGGATTCTTTGTATATATGGCTCCCCAGACTGGGCTCGAACCAGTAACCCCCCGGTTAACAGCCGAGTGCTCTACCATTGAGCTACTGAGGATTATAGGTTCCGGCAGCGACTTACTCT
>JAQVDB010000119.1 GCA_028698525.1 Clostridia bacterium | reverse complement strand
ACTCCTTCTTCATCTTAAAAATATTTATTAATGCTACATTTATAGTAAAAAATAACAATACATACTTTCAAGGAACATTTGTCTTTACAGTCCGTATTATTCTGTTTATTCTAACTGACTCAATCTTTAATTAAATTGTAATTTTTTGTATTTTATATCACTTTAATAAGTCAATGTTTGTTTAGACTATTAAAAATATTTTAGGTAAAACTTTCCCTTTGGTAAAAATTTTGCTATAATACATACACGAACATATGTTCTATTTTAAGATTTGCAAGGGGGGCTACAAATGATAAATGTTAATTGTAATTCTGTTTTCATTGCTGAATATGGTATAACAACAATAAGAATTCCGATAGAAGAACTGATAAGAAAATTCGCAATCGAGGATAGATATAATCAAACTAATCTAAAAAACATCTATTCTAAAGCAACAGGTATAAAACAAAATAATAATATGAATTACCTTATAAAAGATAACTTTATAGCCATTGCGCCTGATACAGGTTTGGGACTTGAAAAGGACCTGAACATACTTATCAATACGCTAAATATGGAAAAACATGGTGAAAATTGACTTTGGTTTTTTTATTTCCTATAATAAATGCATAACTTGGAATAAAATAACAACAATAGAAAGAAGGTTGATAGGGTTGGTAACACGGTTATTGAACAAGGTTGTAGAGATTAAGGGCGAAACTGCAATAATACCTGGTACTAATGATATTATATGCCGAGCTACTGTTGAAGCATATAGACAGTTTGCCAATAATCTTTGTTGTGATGATTATCATCCCCAAATCCTTAAAGAGGTTTACAATTTCTTAAGTGATCGTGATGACGTGGATGATATTTGTATGCTAATAAAAGATGGTTATATATACATGTTTCCGGAGTCAAAAGAGAATATTGAGTATAACTTCAATACTCTACTGATAGCCCAGGACTTATTTGATAAGAATGAAAGCTAATACAAAAACTCCCTAGTGTCGTATTAGGGAGTTTTTGTTGGAAAAGTCTGTCCTTTCATGTTTATCTTATGCACAGCCAAATTTCTCAATTTTAATTTTGCAGTACCTGTCATATTGTTGCAACAAATCTTCTGAAATAGGACCGCTTCCAAATTTGAATTCTCTTCCATGTATGGTATCATATTGCCCGCATACTTTATTTGGGCATTTATCGCAAATCTCTTTATATTTATATTTTGAATTTGCTTCTTCAACTATTTCAATAGCTTTTTTGAGTTTTTCTTTTTCGGTAGATTTAGGTTCCAATTTCTCTTTTATTTGTATTTTTCCACCTTGGCAGAATAAAAGTGATTTTCCTTCTATATTGAAACAAAACTCATATGCATTTAGAATGTTGATTTGCAGGTTATCATATCTAATATTATAAATAACTCTATCATCCTTTTTATTGATGCAGAGAACTGAATTTTTTCCCATGAAGAAATACACTTCACAGTTATCATTGCTCTCTTTGTCAATAATAGCGCAAACATTCATTTTTTCTGTATCTTCTATAAATCTTTCGATTAAATTGATCATATTATAAGCACTTCCTCTCTACAAACATACTCTCAAGATGATAAACCTCTTGATATGTAGGGGGTGGAGAATAATCTCCACTAAAGTTTAAATTTTAAATGTCTTTTCGCTTGTCACGAAGATATCTCTTGATACATTCGTGACTAACACTTCAATCTCTTCTTCATCTCGGTAGATAATTCTACCTGAAATGAAGACATTTACAGGAAGGTTCGGAGTGGTGATTCTAAACCTCTCGTCTTCCTGTTTTTTGAGTAAGCAGCTTGATGCTGCCTCTAACAACAAACGAATGCTTGTTTTTGTGAGACCGGCATCATCAATGTCGATCTCCGCATGGCGAGTAAAAAATATCTGCGCCTCCCTTTTTATTTGCTTTCCATATACAGTTCCTTTCAAATTTGCAATAACTCTTTCCTTTTTCATCTTCAAAAACCTCCAATTTAATTTTCGCATCCGAGTAAATTCCACAGATACCCGGAACGCTTCTATATTCTCAAAACTTTAATCCTGCTTGAGAACATAAAACCATACCGGGTATCCGCACCAACTCCTCTCTGCCAATGCTGAAAGAAGCCCCGGATCGCAAAAACATATGAAGGCTATTTCTTCTCCTTATTAAGGTCTGGTGAGGACCTTGTATAATAATTGGTTGGTCAGTATAAACCATAGCAAAGCTTAAAAATAAAAATCAAGTTTTTTACACAAAAAAAGAGCCGCTTATTTGCGGCTCTCTGTAAGCTGTTTCATATACTCAATATATTTATCATATTCCAGAATCACATATCTCGGCTTGTTGTGTTTCATAATAACTATTTCTTTTTCTTCATCAACCAGCTTCGCTGCTTTGGAGAAGTTCTGGTTAACCTCGGATATACTTATTATATTCTCCGGGATATTGTCTTCCCATAATACATCGAATTTTATTAGTGGCAAGTCTTTGCAGTTTTCTGGATTTATATATCTATTCCATTCCTCTCTGGTTATATAGCCGGTGGCCACCATATCTTCAATTATCTCTTCTTCAGTTTTATACCTCTCATCAACGAAGTCATAATCTTCTACTATGGGCTCCATTTTCTCCCTTTCTACATGTATTTTGATTTGACCGGTTCTTCTGTCTGTAAAGACCTCTACATATCTCTTATGATATCTTCTTATCAAGACAGATTTCTCTCTCGTTACTTGAACTATAACCAGGTATTCCCCATCTTTAATGTACTTTGTTGGAACTAGAACCTGTTCTACTCTTGCTCCAGGATCTAATGCCTGCATAATCAGTCTATCAGCCTCATTTGCATCATCCAGGGTCCATACTCCTCCGTTTCTGGATTTCTGGTCAAAAGTATTTATATCAATGGATTTCATATTATCGCCCTCCATTTTTTTTATTTAATTTTCAATGTGCCAATTACATTATAGACAAATATTAGGATATTGTCAAGCTAATATTTTAGCT
>JAQVDB010000118.1 GCA_028698525.1 Clostridia bacterium | reverse complement strand
TCATCTTTTGTCCTCAAGTTCTGACCTCCTCCTATGCTTACTTTTGCAATTAAATGCGACATGATGCATTTTAATTGCATCATTATCTATATTATTGCATCATTTCTATATATAATGCAATAATAAAACACAGCATTCTTCTATCATTATACTTAAAATCCTATTTTTCCCTCTATAATTTCTATTAATCTATTGATTTACTATGTTTTGGTATCACTCCTTATTCAATATCATATTTAATATTTAAAACGTGACCTGTATGATTCATTTACCCCAATAAACCATATTTTGCTTCAACTTAAATATTTGCAAAATAAAAAAATTTAATTGATGCAGACACAGATACAACAAAGAATTATGAAAACAAGTAAATAATATTAACTTTCTTATAAGATATGAATATTATACTATCTCGCATTGCGTAAATTTTTGTAAATGTTTACACAATATCCTTTTTCCAATAATAAATTCTCAATATTCTCTATAATATGTTCCATATACCGTGGCTTAACCCCTGCTGTTTCAGCCAAATTCCATATTGTTATTTCTTTTCCCTGTCTTTCTAATTCCTCAATACCCCATTTTATTTTTCTTATTTGGAATTCTTCCAGACTTTCTACTTCTGAATCTATATATGCCTTTACCAATGGGAGTTTATCTTTCTTCTTTGATAGCCATCCGCTAATCCCTAGTTTACTACCTATGGTTGTCCAAGTAATTCTTTCAGGTTTACCTTCTTTCATTTTTGCAATAACTACTTTTACTAAAGGTAGCAATTCCGCATCTCTTTTAGCCCAATCAACAGTGTTAACTGTCGTTTTTATTCTACGATAATTTTGTTCCAACCATTCACTATCATATTTTTTCAGCCAAGAATACAATCCATCGTTATTTCTTCTTATCTGATTACTACTTTTATCTGGATATTGAGCATGAAGTTCAAGCCATTTCTTTCTACATTCATCTCTTTTTATCTTAAATTCTTCGGTGTCGGTGTATTTCATATAATGGTATTTCCCTCCACCATTGAATTTCCAAAATGGCTCTATTCCTAACCTGTCAATCGCTTTTCTAATAGTTTTCGTAGAGGACTTTAGTATATCTGCTATTTCCCTTATTGATAATCCCGACTGGGTAAGTTCTATTAATCTCTGGTCCCACAGTTCCTGATATGCATCAATATTGTTTTCATCTTCAAAACCAAGTTTTTTATTAAATAACTCAACGACAGGAATTTCAAGAAATTTCGCTAACAACAAATATCTTATTGCGTAGGTTGTTCTATCATTTTTTCTTACCATATCAGATAGCCAGCCTCCGCTTTTATCAGGTAGAGAAGACTGAACAAGTTTCAGATATTCATAGCCATAAAACTCTATAAAATCTTCTTTTAATTTCTTCTGGTGAATATAATTGTTCATCCTTGCATAACCTTTTTCAATTAATTTTGCCCGGAATTGATTCTTAAACCAATCAGGTTCTTTAAAGCCAAAGTGATTGTTTAAAAGTATTTCTGCATCCTCTGCCATCCAAAGCATCTTTTCCATTAAATCGCTAGGAAAACTTATTTCTTTTTCTACTATACAATTCGCATGAGTAGCGCTAATAAATCTTTGTCTATTTCCTCCCCTTATAAGTTCCGTACTATTATACAGGGGTATTTTATGTTTTGCACATACAAATACCCCTGTAATTTGATGGCTTCTATGCCAGTATGGTTCTCCAAATCTTTCTATATCCTCTTTAAAACACTCAGGACAAAATCGAAAGTACCGATTTAAAGTAACGGAACTCGTAACAAGACCCAAACTCATGTAAGAAACAGCACCTTCACCATTTCTCATAGTTTTAATTATTTTGTTAGCACGTTCCTCTGGAATAAATGCTGCAAGAAAAGGAAATAAGGTATGTTTATAGATAAAATATTCTGCTGTATACTTTGAGTTTGCAGGCATATTTTCAATTAATGCATCTAATTGTGTAGGCAATTCCATAGTTGCTATACAATTCCTTGTACCAAATAAGTCTTCAAAATTATGTATTTCTTTTATATTACCACTTCGCATACAGTATCGTGCCAGCGTACTATATAATATTTCATCTGGATAAGGTGTTGGAAAAAAGTTCACGATACCACTTCCTTAGAAAAAATATCATCCTCAAAACTAATGATATATCCTGATTCTTTTATAGCCTCATAAGCACTTTTATTATCCTTTTTGCCCTGCTCAACAATAGTTCGGATATCAAGTAAGTTTAATGCCTTCTGTTTTTTCTTTTTTCTCTCTGCTTGTTTCTTAATCCTATCATTTTCAATCTTTGCTGTAGCAACTTCTATTATCTTTTCTGCATTTATATTCTGATTTTGCGAAAGTATAGTATCAATTATTTTTTGAGCCTTCTTAGCATTCACGCCTAAATCAACAAGTTTTATTAAAACCTCCTTTTTCTGCTCAATCAGATTTTCCTGCTTCATTTTGTTCTGTTTTTTCTTTATCTCCTTTGCCCGCAAATCCAGGCTGATAGATTCTTTAGTTCGGGTTAAATAATCAGTATAGTTGATATCCCCTACATATATATCCTCGTACTTAATAATCTCTCTCAGATTATTCGTTTTCAATGCAGTAATCATTGGCTGAATCAGTTTTAAATTCTCTTTTGCCACCTTTTTTATAACATATGGAGTTATCTCTTCCTTTCCCGATGAAATAGCATGGGCTTGAGCAATGACATATACCTTTTTTAATAAATCAGGTATTCCCTGAGTTTCTTCATATAAAACACTGCTTAATTCAGGGGTAAGAGGAGTTTCTTTTCTCGTCCACTGGTAGTGCCATATTGAATTAACTAATAAATCCCATACCTCGCCCTTTGGAATCTTATCGCATACCATATCACCATCAAGACCAGACCCCCTTCGTGCTTTCCTAAAATCCCCTTGGAGTACCTTTACAGCCTTCGGAGTTCCTACTAAAACGACTGGCACTCCTACATTATTTATAAGGTTTACAAAGAAATTTAACATTTTTTCACTTCCGCCAGACCTCGCCAAACTCAAATGTTGTATCTCATCAATCACTAAAATTCCTAGAGCACAATTTCTTGCCA
>JAQVDB010000117.1 GCA_028698525.1 Clostridia bacterium | reverse complement strand
GTTATAGCTGCTGTCAATGTTGTCTTTCCATGGTCTACGTGACCTATTGTTCCTATATTTATGTGGGGTTTAGTCCTTACATATTTCTCCTTTGACATTCTGTTCTCCTCCTACCTTTTTATTTGTTGATAATTTCATTAGTTATGTTTTGCGGAACTTTTTCATAGTGTGAAAACTGCATAGTATAAGTCCCACGGCCTTGTGTTCTAGACCTTAAATCTGTTGCATACCCAAACATCTCTGCTAAAGGTACAAAAGCTCTGATTACCTGAGCCCCTGACCTTGACTCCATGCCTTCTATTCTACCTCTTCGTGAATTAATATCACCCATAGTATCACCCATATATTCTTCCGGTATAACAGCTTCTACCTTCATCACAGGTTCAAGCAAAACCGGCTTTGCCTTTCTCATGGCTTCCTTGAAAGCCATCGAACCGGCAACCTTAAATGCCATCTCTGATGAGTCTACCGGGTGATATGAGCCATCATACAAAGTCGCTTTAATATCTATTACTTGATAACCTCCCAATATACCGTTCTCGGTTGCCTGACGAATACCTACATCAACAGCCGGTATATATTCCTTGGGAATTACTCCACCTACTATTTTATTTTCAAACACGTATCCAGAACCTGGCTCCAATGGTTCTAATTCTATATATACGTGGCCATACTGTCCACGGCCACCTGACTGTCTTATAAATTTACCTTCAGATTTCACCGGTACTGTAATTGTTTCTTTATATGCTACCATAGGAGCTCCAACATTAGCCTCTACTTTGAACTCTCTGAGCATCCTGTCTACAATTATTTCAAGATGCAGCTCTCCCATTCCGGATATAATTGTTTGACCGGTCTCTTCATTTGTATATGTCTTAAAAGTAGGATCCTCTTCAGATAATTTAGCAAGAGCTACACTCATCTTTTCTTGCCCTACCTTTGTTTTAGGTTCTATAGCTACTGATATTACCGGCTCCGGAAACTCCATGGATTCTAATATGATAGGATTGTCTTCATCGCATAGAGTGTCCCCTGTTCCTGTTGTTTTCAAACCTACAGCTGCCGCTATATCTCCCGCATACACCTCATCTTTTTCTTCCCTGTGATTTGCATGCATCTGCAATATACGGCCTACTCTTTCTCTTTTTTGCTTTGTGGAATTATATACATAAGAACCGGATTTCATAACACCTGAATAAACTCTAAAAAACGCAAGTTTACCAACATACGGGTCAGTAGCAATTTTAAACGCCAATGCAGAAAATGGCTGGTCATCTGCAGATATCCTCTCTTGTTCTTCTCCAGTATCCGGAACCACTCCTTTTACGTGTGGTATATCAAGTGGAGAAGGCATATAATCTACAATTGCGTCCAGCAAAAACTGCACACCTTTGTTCTTGTAAGCTGTTCCACATAGTACAGGGATCATATCAACTTTTATTGTAGCCTTTCTTATCGCTGATATTATTTCTTCTTCAGTAATTTCTTCCCCTTCCAGATACTTCATCATAAGTTCTTCATCTTGGTCAGCTACAGCTTCTAACAGATTCACCCTATATTCATCAACTAATTCTTTCATGTCTTCAGGGATATCTCTTTGCTCAATATTAACCCCCAAATCATCCAAATAATATACTGCTTTTTGTCGTATCAAGTCTATAATACCAACAAAATTATCCTCTTTACCGATAGGTAATTGCACAGGTATTGCATTTGCTTGCAACCTATCTTTCATCATCTGGACAACATTAAAAAAATCAGCACCCATTATATCCATTTTGTTGACAAATGCCAAACGGGGTACTCTATATTTATCAGCCTGTCTCCACACGGTTTCAGACTGCGGTTCTACTCCGCCTTTCGCACAAAAAACTGCAACTGAACCATCGAGAACTCTTAGGGATCTTTCTACCTCTACAGTGAAATCCACGTGCCCTGGCGTATCTATAATATTAATTCGATGATCTCTCCAGAAAGCAGTAGTGGCAGCTGACGTAATTGTTATTCCCCTTTCCTGTTCCTGATCCATCCAATCCATAGTCGCCTGTCCTTCATGAGTTTCACCCATCTTATGAAGTCTTCCTGTGTAAAATAAAATTCTCTCAGTAGTTGTAGTTTTACCTGCATCTATGTGAGCCATTACTCCTATATTTCTCGTATTTTTTAACTGAATCTGCCTAGGCACAAACATCCTCCTTTCTGCTTAAATGCGCCAACTTAAGTTCTCTTGTATTCAGTATTACATAAATAAAATTACCATCTATAATGTGCAAAAGCTTTGTTTGCCTCTGCCATTTTATGCGTATCTTCTTTCTTTCTCACGCTATTACCGCTATTGTTTGCAGCGTCCATTATTTCAGCAGCAAGTCTTTCTTTCATAGTCTTTTCTCCTCTTTTTCTGCTGAAATTAACCAACCACCTCAATCCAAGAGTTTGCCTTCTTTCAGCTCTTACCTCCATAGGTACCTGATAAGTAGCCCCTCCCACTCTTCTGGCCTTTACTTCCAATACAGGCTTTATATTCTCTAGTGCCTGCTCAAAAACCTCAACTGGATCTTTGCCAGTTTTTTCTTTTATAATATCAAATGCACCATAGCAAATTCTTTGGGCAGTTCCTCTTTTGCCATCGAGCATTACATTATTGATAAGTTTAGTTACGACTTCATTCCCATAGATAGGATCTGGCAACACTTCTCTTTTGGATATATAACCTTTTCTTGGCATCACTTGCCTCCTTTCTACACACTTTGAGCAATTCTATTATTTATTTTTTTGCTCCTTTAGCCCCATATTTGGACCTAGCTTGTTTTCTATCTGCAACACCTGCAGTGTCCAGCGCACCTCTTACTATATGATATCTAACACCAGGAAGGTCTTTGATTCTTCCACCTCTTATCAATACTACAGAGTGCTCCTGCAAATTATGACCTATACCTGGTATATATGCAGTTACTTCCATTCCGTTTGTCAGTCTCACTCTGGCTATCTTTCTCAGTGCAGAGTTTGGCTTCTTGGGTGTTGCAGTTTTTACAGCTGTGCAAACCCCTCTTTTTTGCGGGCATTCTTTTAAAGCAGGTGCATCTGACTTCTGCTCCATACTCTTTCTACCCTTTCTTATCAACTGGTTAATTGTCGGCATATGCGCACCTCCTTCCGGTGGTTAATTTTATTTTAATATAGCTGCTGAAGCAGCGCCTACCTGGATACCACAAATCGAACCCAGTTCCTTCATTGTGTCAACATAAATAATAGGTATAAGCTTTTCATTACATAATTCTGTAAGTTCTCTTATTATATGATTCTCGGCATCCTTGGCAACATACACTTTTTTTACTCTATTCATAACCACTTCTTTTTTAGTTTGTTTAGTTCCAATAATTCTTTTTGATCTAGGAACTTCTTTGATTTCCTTCATATTTATCTTCCTCCTCCATAATGTATATCATCAAAAGAAGATAACAAACACACTAGGATATTTTATCATCATAAAAATTGCCTGTCAACATATTATACCTATTTTTTAATATGC
>JAQVDB010000116.1:1722-3633 GCA_028698525.1 Clostridia bacterium | reverse complement strand
AAAAGTGCACAGAAGGACCGTCCCCTTGTGTTGTTAACATAATTATATAAAAAGAATATTATGATATAAAGTATCTATTTTGGGGTGATTTCGATGTTTGAAAACTTAGAAAATATAAATCCGTATTACCTGATACCCATTATTTTTGCTGTGGTTATCATAATTGCATATATAATCTTTAGAAAAAGAGCAATAGATAAGGGCCCTATTGCTGATGAAGAATTATATGCGGTGATAAAAAATGCAGGATATATTTACGATGATAAAAATGATGTTTTTTATTCTGATTTGTATGCATGGCAAAGGGATATGGGCTACTGCCGCCTATATGATGAAGCTGCCGCCCATTTCAGCATTATCATGGATTGTGAGCCCATATATTTTGAATATGCCGGCAAGAGGTGGATGATTGAATTTTGGAAGGGACAATATGGCATGACTACAGGTTGTGAAATAGGTGTGTATTACACCGATCGACCTGACCTGAATATCCCCGGAATATTTGATGGAACATTTTACGATTGTGTCAGTGATCAGGATTTGCTGTATATGGAGTTTTCCTTGTTTAAAGATGGCAAAATGCTATTTACCAGAAGGGACAGACATTGGTGGTTAACCGGCTTTAAACTGGGAGAGTTCGCTGAACCTTCACAGCTTACAATGAATTTAAGAATCAGATTAAACGACAGAGAAATGACCAAAGCCTTTGTAGAAGGCCTGCAAAGGGCAGGATATCAAAGATACAAACAATTTAAAGTAGAAGGAAGTATAGTGACCATAAAATACGATAAACCTTATACCCGTCAGCCCTATAGTCGAAGCTCAGTCACAGATTGGTTTGCGCAAAGGAGAAATAAAGTATTATGTAATAGATACCGAAAAATCACTAGAGATTATGATAATTTCCCGGACAAAATCAGAGTCATTCAACGAAAGGCCCCTGGATTGTTCAATATTATATTGAATTTTGGTAAAAATAAATATCTTTATGATAAATTTGAAATCATCAAAAATCACCTGAAAGCCGGGAGATGAGGTGTTGCTCCATGTATCTATTAAATCGACTTTCCAAGATTTTTGATAATTCAGAAGAAGTTCTTTTTGATGATTACAGCAGATTTGTATTAATGAGCGATTGCCATAGGGGCGATGGAACTTGGGCGGATAATTTCTCTAAAAACCAAAATTTTTACTTTGCCGCCCTCACCTATTATTATAAAAATAAGTACACTTATATAGAGATTGGCGACGGAGATGAGCTTTGGGAAAATAAAGATTTCTCTGAAATTTTCAATATGCACAAGGACGTATTTAGGTTGTTATCTAGATTTCACAAAAATAATAGGCTGTATTTTATATATGGCAACCATGATATAGTGAAAAGAGACCAAAAATTTTTAGAAGAAAATCTATACAAGTATTATGACAGCCGTAGAAAAAAATATATTCCATTATTTGAAGGTCTAAAAGTTCATGAAGGTTTGGTTTTAAAACACCGGAAAAGGAATAATAAAATACTTTTAATCCATGGCCATCAGGTGGATTTTATGAATTATACATTGTGGCCGATAAGCAGATTTTTAGTGAAAAATGTATGGAAACCCCTTGAAACCTTTGGCGTAAAAGACCCTACCAGTCCGGCAAAAAATCATCAAAAGAAAGATAGCATTGATAATAAGCTTACAGAGTGGGTGGAAAGAGAAAATGTCATGATTGTAGCCGGCCACACTCACAGGTCCATGTTTCCAGAAGTAGGTGAAACACCATATTTCAACGATGGAAGCTGTGTACACCCTCGCTGCATCACAGCCATAGAGATTGAATTTGGATATATTAGATTGGTCAAATGGCATATGAAGACCAATAGAAATGGTTTATTATATATTGGAAGAGATACCTTAGCCGGTCCCA
>JAQVDB010000116.1:0-1622 GCA_028698525.1 Clostridia bacterium | reverse complement strand
GTTCGATTTTATACATATTCTGCTACTATATCTCTAAAGCTTTCTATATCTTTTAGGTTGTTTTTTACTATATTATATACTGTTTGCCTATTTAATTTTACGTAATCGTGTACTAATATATTTCTAAATCCAGCCATATTGCATAAACTCTCTTTTAAACTATTACTTATCACTTTATTTTCAAATAAAATCTCAAATATTTCCCTATTACTGCCTGGCTTCCTATATCTCATATCAGCAATAATATGATTTGCAATGTCAATAACGCATTCTATGGCTAAATGTAAAAACCTCTCCGTTGAGCCATATATCATTTGGTTATTTAGATACTCGCTCTCGGAATATTTCCCTATCCCATGTAAAAATTTAATATATTCATCTAATTTACTTATTCTAGCTAATAGAACTTCTCTCTTAATCATAATCATACGCTCCTGCTTTTTTTGGATTTTATGGATTCTAACATTACATTATTATAATAGTCACTATAATATTTGAAATCGAAGTATTCCCTAATCACTAAAGATTCAAAAGAAATCCTATCATCACTGTCCTTGATAACAATGCCTTCCTGTACAACTTCATATTTCAATAGTACAGAATCTATATTCAAAAACACTACATCCACATCTTTTTTAAATATGGACTTACCTAATTCTATCATATTACCTCTCATAAACAGTTCTGACTCTTTATCATTATTTGATAAATCTGGCATAACAGCAATATCTATATCACTATTGTCAGTCTGTTCTCCCCTTGCATAGGAACCAAAGATATAAGCAAAATTAACCTTGCAAATCTTTTCTGCTTGTTCCAGAAATATATTGATCTTTCTTTTTAATAGGTTGTCCATGATCTCACCTGCTTTTTTATATTACTAGGGAATTGTAAAAAACTATACAATAGAACCGTCCTCTCATGTTGATTTACTTCAACTTTTTGCAATAATCTTGAATCCTCTTTACACTATCAATCAGTTCAGGAGTCAATTCCAAAACTTTTTCAAACATATTTTCAATGGCTGAAGGAATATACTCATGGGCAATATCATTTCTCAACCGACGTATATCCTTAAAGACTTCTGCCGAATCTATAAGCCCTCTTTTTTCTGCCCTATTGATACGATCGATCACACTTCCCGGCTTCTCTAATTCTAAAATATCGATTAATCTAAATATTTTTTGTATTATAATATCACTAGCTCTGGCAAAACGGCTGGTTAAAGCTTCAAATCTATCTAGTTCCTCAAAAGTATATCCTTCCTTTATACCAATGTCTTTACACTTATTGTAAGAATAGATAAGGACTTCATTGGCACTCTCTAAAAGCTTCAGTTCTTCTTGTAAAAGCATCTTTTCATCAACTGTCACAACAATATACCCTCCTTTAACGCAATTTTGGTAAAAGGATGACTGGTATCCTTTACAATGAGTATATCAATTTTTTGCTCTCCAATTTCATCCCATAAATCATACCGGATTTTAGATGCATCTTGCTGGGATAAAACTTCAGAGAATATTAACAAATCAATATCCCCGCCCTTTTTATCATCATACACTCTAGAACCAAAAAGATAAACCTTTGCGTCAGCATCTTTTTTACCTATGACCTCTTTAATG
>JAQVDB010000115.1 GCA_028698525.1 Clostridia bacterium | reverse complement strand
TTAGATTCAGCACTAAATTCAACGGAATTATATGTAATAAATGTTTAAAATATGATTTGAGTTCTTTGAAATTAAGTATAGCTGCTTTTAAAACTATGAGCTATATACTGGAGAATGATATAGGCAGGTTAAAAGCTCTGAAGATAAACTCTAAAGACGCTATTCAAATAAGACATATAATGGATTCATATATAAGACATATACTGGAGAAAGACATAAATATTTATAGTTATTTGATGTAAGCCATATTGACATGTACATGCTGCTTTGATAAATTATAATAGAAAACAATATATGGATACTGTGAAGGAAAGAAAGAATGCATCTAAAAAGCGAGCTGATGATGGTGAAAGTTCAGCAAGATGATCTAATGGCACTTTCCGGAGTATTATTTTTAAAAAGAGTTGGGTGCATACCAAAAAGGGTGGAACCGCGGAAGTATACCTTTCGTCCCTTATGAATTAGAGAGGGATGGAAGGTTTTTTAATGTCTAAAAAGATTATACGAGTGCTTATAAAATGGTACTTGATTTAAAGAGGAGGTTGGATATGAATTTTCAGGATTTAATTTTGACTTTACAAAATTATTGGGCAGAGCAAAAATGCGTTGTAGGCCAGCCATATGACGTGGAAAAAGGTGCTGGTACTATGAATCCAAATACTTTTTTAAAGGCTCTAGGACCAGAGCCCTGGAATGTTGCATATGTTGAACCATCTAGAAGGCCTAAAGATGGAAGATACGGGGATAATCCCAATAGACTGTACCAACATCATCAATTTCAAGTAATAATGAAGCCTTCTCCAGATAATATTCAAGAAATATATTTGGACAGCTTAAATAAAATAGGGATAAATCCTATCATGCATGATATACGGTTTGTAGAGGATAATTGGGAATCACCGACTTTGGGTGCATGGGGATTGGGATGGGAAGTTTGGTTGGACGGTATGGAGATAACCCAGTTCACTTATTTTCAGCAAATAGGCAGTATAGACTGTAACCCTGTATCTGTTGAGATTACCTACGGACTTGAAAGAATATGTATGTATTTACAACAAAAAGAAAATATCTATGATATAGTTTGGACAGATGGGATTACTTACGGGGATATTTTCCATAGGGCAGAATATGAACATTCAGTGTATAACTTTGAAGAAGCAGATGTGGATATGTTGTTTAAATTATTCGACATGTATGAAAATGAAGCAAAGCGAACAATTAAAAAGCAGCTGATAGTTCCTGCATATGACAATGTTCTTAAATGTTCTCATGCTTTTAATTTACTGGATGCCCGGGGAGCGATAGGTGTAAATCAAAGAACAGGTTATATATCTAGGGTAAGAAATCTATCCAGATTATGTGCTAAAAAATATATGGAACAGAGAGAACAGTTAGGCTATCCATTGTTGAAAGGAGTGAGTTCTAATGAATAACAATGTTTTGTTAGAGATAGGGACAGAAGAGATACCATCAAAGTTTATGCCTGATATTTTAAAGCAGGTAAATGTTCTAACTAAAGACAAACTAAAAAGCAACAGGATTGAATATCATAGTGTGTCAGTGTACGGTACACCTAGGAGAATTGTTCTTAATATACGAGATATCGCAGAAAAGCAGAAAGATTTGTCCCAGTTGGTTCGCGGTCCTTCAAAAAAGATAGCTTTTGATTCTAAAGGTAATGCCACCAAAGCTGCCATTGGTTTTGCCAAGAGCAATCATGTAAGGGTAGAAGACCTTGTTGTAAAAGAGCAAAAAGGTGGAGAATATGTATATGCACAAAAGCTAGAAGTTGGCAATGATACTCCCAATGTTTTGGTTACTGTTTTGCCTGAGATTATTCTTTCATTGAATTTCAAAAGCTCTATGAGATGGGGTACAAGCAGCATGAGATTTATTCGTCCTATTAGATGGGTATTATGCCTTTATAATGATTCTGTTATTGAATTTGAAATTGATGGTATTAAAAGCGGGAGAAAAACTAGAGGGCATAGGTTTCTTGGGGATGGGTGTGTAATTGTTGAAAATGCCCAAGAATATTTTGATAAGATGTTACAACAATATGTTATAGTAGATCCTGAAGAAAGAAAGAGTATTATAAAAAAACAGGTTAAAAAAATTGCGCAAGATATTGATGGAAAAGTACCAGAAGATGAATCCTTGCTTGAAGAAATTGTATTTCTTACAGAATATCCTACAGCTCTGTACGGTACATTTCAAAAGGAATACCTGAAACTGCCTAAAGAAGTTGTGATAACTCCCATGAAGGAACATCAAAGATATTTCCCTGTAGTAGATCAGGATGATAATCTGATGCCTTATTTTATTACAGTGAGGAATGGCAATAGTGAGTATATAGAATTAGTAAGAACAGGCAATGAAAGGGTGCTTAAAGCTCGTTTGGCAGATGCAAAGTTTTTTTATGAGCAAGATCAAAAAAGAGAATTAGACCAAAACGTTGAAAAGTTGAAAGGCATAATATTTCAAGAGAAAATTGGAACAATATATGATAAAACAAAAAGATTAGAGGATATTTCATATCAAATTGCGGAAACAGTAGGTCTGTCATCGGAACAAAAGGGAAAAGTTAAACGAGCGGCCTATCTTTGTAAGGCGGATTTAGTAACTGAAATGGTAAATGAATTTGATGAGCTTCAGGGAATCATGGGTAGGGAGTATGCACTCATTCAAGGCGAAGACAATGACGTGGCTAATGCGATTTATGAACATTATCTTCCAAGGCACTCAGGGGATGATTTGCCTAAATCTATTGTAGGTAGTATATTGAGCATTGCCGATAAGCTAGATTCAATAGTGGGGTTTTTTGCAATAGGTATAAAACCCACTGGTTCGCAGGACCCATATGCTCTTAGACGAAGTGCTTTAGGGTTTATCAATATAATTGTTAAAACTGAGATGAGTATTCCTTTGGACTCAACAATAAAGAACATAGTGACGTCTTATAATAAACAGTTTGATAATAAATTTGATTATGACGTTGTACAAAAAGATGTGATTGATTTTCTAAAACAAAGAATAAAAGTTATAATGCTTGACATGAATATAAATTATGATATTGTTAATGCTGTGATAAATGTCCAGTTTAATGATATACTTGATGTGGTCAATAAAGCTAAAGCAATAATGAAATTTAGGCTGGAAAACCCAGGCAAATTTACAGAGGCTGTAACTGCATACAGAAGAGTATATAACATTGCATCAGACTTTAATGGAAAAATTAACATAAATGAGCAGCTATTTGAAAAAGATATAGAAGAAAAGCTATGGGATGTTTATAAAGTTGCAAATAAAAAAATGACTGTAGCTATTAGCGATAAAGACTATGAGAAAGCTTTAGAAATCATTTTACAGACTAGTTCGTTGATAAATCAGTACTTTGATAATATAATGGTTATGGTAGAGCAAGAAGACATTAAAAATAACAGATTATCGCTATTAAGTTGTATGCTCAAACTGATGAATAACTTGATGGACGTATCAAAGATAGTGATAGATTAAAAAATGACTATCTAAAATTATATTTTTATTGTATAATATATCTAGTTTTGATGTATTATCTGTAAAAACAATCAAAACCATTATTAGAAATTGATGGCCTAAATGTTTAAAGGTTTTTATACTTTAAACTTGAGATAAAACT
>JAQVDB010000114.1 GCA_028698525.1 Clostridia bacterium | reverse complement strand
GGAGTTAGGGAGTCCCTTGAAGAGCAGACTATGGGTATGGCTAAAGCTGCAGCTGAGTTTTTGAGCAATAACTTGGTTCATCCCAATGGACTGCCGGTTGAATGCGTAATTGCAGATACCTGTATTGGTGGTGTAGCAGAGGCAGCAGCCGCTGCAGAGAAGTTCAAAAAAGAAGGTGTAGGCGTATCTCTTACTGTGACACCTTGTTGGTGCTATGGATCAGAGACAATGGATATGGATCCCCATATTCCAAAGGCTGTCTGGGGATTTAACGGAACCGAACGTCCAGGGGCAGTTTATCTTGCAGCAGTATTAGCTGCTCACTCTCAAAAAGGACTCCCTGCTTTTGGCATATACGGCAGAGATGTTCAAGATGCTGGCGATACTGAAATTCCTGAGGATGTAAAACAGAAGCTGTTGCAGTTTGCAAAAGCAGGATTAGCCGTTGCTTATATGAGAGGCAAGTCTTATCTATCCATGGGTGGAGTTGCAATGGGGATAGCGGGTTCAATGGTAAATCCCGATTTTTTTGAAGATTATTTAGGAATGAGAACAGAATATATAGATATGTCCGAATTCATCAGAAGGATAGATGAGGAAATCTATGATAAAGAAGAATATGAGAAGGCTTTAGAGTGGGTGAAGAAGTACTGTAAAGAAGGCCCTGACAACAATGCTGAAGAGGATCAAAAGAGCAGGGCGGAAAAGGATAAAGATTGGGAATTTGTAGTTAAGATGGCTATAATAGCGAGAGATCTGATGATAGGGAATCCCAAGCTTGCTGAACTAGGGTTTGGAGAAGAGGCAATGGGACATAATGCCATACTTGCAGGATTCCAGGGACAGAGACAATGGACGGATCATTTTCCTAATGGAGACTTTTTAGAGACCATACTCAACACATCTTTTGATTGGAACGGAATAAGAGAGCCATTATTGGTGGCAACAGAAAATGATAGTCTAAATGGTGTTTGTATGCTTTTTGGTCATCTATTGACTAATACAGCTCAGATATTCTCTGATGTAAGGACATATTGGAGCCCTGAGGCCGTTAAGAGAGTTACCGGATATACCCTTGAAGGAGCTGCTGAAAACGGTATTATTCACTTGATAAACTCAGGTGCTACTACTCTGGATGCTACAGGCGAGATGAGTATTGATGGAAAACCTGCAATGAAACCTTTCTGGGAGATCACTCCGGATGAAGTTAAAAAATGTCTAGATGCTACACAGTTTAGACCTGCATCATTGGGATATTTTAGAGGCGGAGGTTTTTCTTCAAACTTTTTGACAAGGGGAGGAATGCCTGTAACAATGTCAAGAATAAGTATTGTAAAAGGGTTAGGGCCAATGCTTCAGATAGCTGAAGGATATACAGTAGATCTACCTAAAGAAGTACATGATACACTAGATAAACGTACCGATCCTACATGGCCTACAACATGGTTTGCCCCGAGGTTGACCGGGGAAGGTCCTTTCAAGGATGTATATTCAGTGATGAACAATTGGAGCGCAAACCATGGGGCAATCAGCTATGGGCATATTGGAGCACAGCTCATCACATTGGCATCAATGTTAAGAATACCTGTTGCTATGCACAATGTTCCAGAAGATAAAATATTCAGACCCAGTACTTGGGGAGCATTTGGAGCGATGGATGTTCAGGGAGCTGACTATAGAGCTTGTGAAAATTTTGGACCTTTATATAAAAAGTAAAACTGGAAAGCCCCATTTGTGGGGCTTTTCTTTAACTGTTTAGCAAAAGTTATTATATATAATTTTTTGAAGGATATTTATATAAAATATTGAATTATATATTGTACAGCATCATATTCGCTTTTATACAGATATTCAGTTTTACAATTAAATATATCCTTAAAGAATTTTAAGGAGGGTTGTTATGTATAAAATCATCCTTGTGGAAGATGAGGAGTTTGTAAGAAATGCCATACGCGATATTATAGATTGGAAAGCTCTAGGTTTTGAGTTAGTTGGTGAAGCAGGGGATGGGCATCAAGCCCTTGAACTTTTGGAAAAGGTTCAGCCTGATGTAATTCTTACCGATATTTGTATGCCTTTTATGGACGGGTTTGAACTTGCAAAGCGGGCAAAAGAGATTTATTCTACCGTTAAGGTTGTCATCATAACTGGATATGACGAGTTTGAATATGCGCAGCAGGCTGTACAGTTGGATGTATCCGATTATATATTGAAGCCCATTACCCCAAAAGAATTTTCAGATACTTTGAAAAAGATAAAAAATGAATTAGATGAAGAATTTGCAGACAAAAAAACATAGAAAAACTCAAGAGTCAATTTGAAGAGAGTCTAGAAATTCTAAAGGAGAAATTTTTTACAAATCTGATATCCGGCTATATGAGTGAAAAAGATATTCAACAGAGCGCTACCAAGCTCCAACTTGATATCTCTGCCTATTCTTATGTAGTGGCGGTCATAAGGATAGATGATATGAAAAAAGCTGAGAAGATGTTTGGGGCTGAAAACAGACAGCTAATATCTTTTGCGGTGTTAAATGTGAGCAACGAGATATTGAATAAGTATGACAATGGAGTGGTATTTAGCGATAAACATTTTCAGTTTACATTCATTTTCATGAAAAAAAATAAGGATGCACAAAATTTTAAAAGTCATGTAGCAGGTATACTGACGGAAATAATTGATAATATCAAAAAGTTTCTAGGATTGGAATTATCCGCAGGGCTAGGGGATGAATATAAAGACATAGAATCTGTGCGGTATTCTTACAATGATGCCTTGACAGCTATAGAGTATAGAGTGCTTTTAGGTAGCGAAAAAGTGATAATAAAATCAGATATTGAGAGAAAACCTTCTTTTATTCATCAGAGGACCCAGGAGATAATCGATGAGCTATCATATAAAATAAAATTGGGTACAATAGATGAGATAATGGATATACTAGATTGTCTTTTTGATTTTCTAAAAGAATCCAGTGTTACTATTTCATATTTTAGAACAGTCTTATTGGAGGTTGCTGTTACTATATTAAAGGCCTTTGATGATTTAGATGTTGAATCAGAAGGCTCATTTGTCCTGGATTTTGAAATATTTGAAAAAATTCTAGAGTTTAGCAAATTAGAGGACATAAGGGAATATTACAAGCAGTTGTGCAGGAAGCTTTCTGAAAAGATAGTTAAAATGAGACAAGAGGACTGGGCTCTGCAAGTAAAAAGAGCACGTGCTTTTATAGATGATAACTATGGTGATAAAAATTTAAGTATTCAGATGTTATGTGACTACTTGTATCTAAGTTCCAGCTATTTCAGCAAAATTTTCAAAGATGGCACAGGTCAGACATTCAAAGAATATCTGACAGGGGTCAGAATGAAAAGGGCAAAAGAGCTATTAAAGAATACCTCATTGAAGACATATGAAATAGCAGATCAGGTCGGTTATGCTGATCCTCACTATTTTAGCCATTCATTTAAACAGAATGTTGGGGTAACGCCCAAAGAATATCGCGGTAAATAAAGGATATAAGAGGTGCAGCTCGTGATTAAAAAAACTTTAAAAAGGATGATTTCATCATACAATCCTCATAGCCTTCATACAACTATCGCAGGTGCTTTTTCCACCCTCATCATATTGATCGTTGTGTCTATAGCATCTATATCTTATTATGTGACAGGAAATATGGTGGAAAAAAATTCAGGGGAATATGTTTATCAGCTGGTAAAACAAGTTAATTA
>JAQVDB010000113.1 GCA_028698525.1 Clostridia bacterium | reverse complement strand
TAGCTAAACAATAGAAAGTCGAAATCACTATGTAAAGTTTACCTCAAATTTAGGAGGATATTCACTTCATTTTTCCAATATTGATGTTAAGGAAAAAAATGTGTATGATGTATCTTAAATGATTGAAACAAACGCTGAAGGAGACTTTTGAATGAAGCTTAGAATAACTTCTAATAGATTGAGAATAACAACCTTCTTACTCTTTGTATTGATTGTTACTATATGTGCATCTACAAGCTGCCTTCCACTTATAAAAACTGACAGTTCTCCCCCAGAAGACAATACAAAGACTGAATCTCCTGGTTTGGATGAAGATACAAGTTTAATTGAACCTGACAAAGACATAGATACAGACTTAAATCCACCTACAAGCGACGATATCGAAACAGCTAAAGAACCTGAAGTTGTAAGTATTACGGTTTCAGCTGCAGGTGACTGCACTCTTGGGACTAATGATACAATGTCATATGAGAATTCTTTTAATGCATTTTACGATAGCAAGGGAAAATCCTATTTTTTCAAAAATGTATATGACATTCTGTCTAAGGATGATTTTTCAATTATAAATCTGGAGGGTCCACTTACAAAATCCAAGGATAAACAGTCAAAACTATATAATCACATAGGTAAACCTGAATATGTTGATATTCTGACTGAGGGTTCCATTGAAGCAGTATCTTTTTCCAATAATCATACATATGATTATGGGCAATCCGGGTATGAGGATACTGTTGATCTATTAACGCAAGCCGGTATTGCTTATGCCAGTGACGAGATATATGGTATGTACGAAACAAAAGGGATAAAAATAGGTTTTGTATCTGTAAACGAATTATATGACGGAAGACTTGTTGAAGTCTGGTTGGAAGATGGTGTCAGGAAGCTCCGGCAACAAGGCGCAGATTTGGTTCTTGCCTGCATACACTGGGGCAGCTCCTTGGGCGGTAAGATATCCCACGTTGATGATTATCAAATAGAACTTGGCAACAAATGCATAGATTGGGGATATGATCTGGTAATCGGAAACCACCCTCATGTCCTTTCAGGAATAAATAAATATAAAGGAAAATATATTGCATATTCACTTGGAAACTTCTGCTACGGCGGTAGTAAAAATCCGAAAGACAAGGACTCCGGCATTTTCCAGCAGACATTCACCTTTATTGATGGCAAGCTTCAGGAGGATGATAATGTGCAGTTTATCCCATGTTCTATATCTTCAACAGACCGACGAAATAATTATCAGCCTACTGCTGTATCAGGAAAAGAAGCACAGCGAATAATTACCAAAATGAACACTTATTCCGCCCAGTACGGAGTGGCATTTGATTCAGACGGATATCTTAAGGCAGATATTTCTCTTACTGAACAAAACAAGGCAGATGCATTTTATTCCATGTTCAAAGAATCATTTAAAGGGAATAAGCCTATAAAAAGTGTAAAATCTATTGGAGTAGACTTATCATCCCTCGAGTTGTCGGATACCGCATATCTTGAAAGCTTGATAAGTGAATGGTGCACCTCCAATGGATATACTGCCTTTTTCGGAACAAAAAACGAGCTTATAGCAGCAGGGTACAACAAAAAGGCAGCTGACGGTAAAGCCTCAATAGTTATTTTTGATTCTCCCAACTGGTCCAATAATCAGGTGCAGTGCAAGATATTTCGTAATGTAACATTATTAAAATATATGACCGAATTCTATACTTCGGCATACACAGATGGCAAATGGGTAACTGTAAAAGACATCTATATTCAACTTTAGAGTGCACTGTCCACGGTTATTTCAAAAGCTTTGGAGTAAGATGGAATAGGTACAGATTTGTACCCATTCCATTCTTATTATCATTGCTATATTTCCTTTTTTGCAATTTTGAAAAGAGACAAAACAAAGAACAATACCAGGAATGCTAAAACATATAAAAAGCTTGCCTGGGAACTCAATATGTTATCCCCTACCTTTAAAGCTATCCCTAGTTCCAGACGGAAGCTTTCCAATATTTCGGAAGGAGCACCTGCAAAAGCAATCTTTTCTGACTGTTGCATCATTATTTTCCTAAACAATACTGCCATATGAGATGGAGGAAAAATCTTTATCACCGTTTGGACAGCTTCCGGTAAATTACCTATCGGAATATAAATACCAGTCAAGAAACCGATCATGGATCCTATTACGTTGTTGGCAACTGAAAATGCGCTTACACTTTTAAACCAGGATACCAGATAAAACATCATAATGCTGGAATAAGCTGTATTAAAAAGAATCAGTCCTAAAACTTTCAAGGCGGCTTCTATCGACAGTAACTCCCCTCCGTACATAACTATATACAATTCAGCAAGTACGAATGTTATCAGGGTTAAAATCAAACTGATGATAAAACCGCTGATAACATATCCTACCACGATAGTGCTTCTTTTAAGTGGCGAAACGGCAAAATCTTTATATTGTCCGTACTTTTTATCTACTATAATAGTACCCATAGCACCAAGTGATGTTGTTGCAGGGGTAACTGCCAGCAGACCTGCCATTATCCAGCTGTCTATGAGAAAGCGAGCACCTGGCATATCCCCCATACCTTGTACAATGATGTCGCCTAAAAACAGTATATACAAACCTAGGATTATAAACACCGCCAAAAGGGAAAAGAATACACTGCTCTTGTCACGAAAAAATATCAGCAAATTCCGTTTCAACAAATTTTTCATTCTCTTATCTCCCTTCCGGTTATTTGAATAAAGGCATCATCCATATTGCCTTCTATCACTTGAAACCCCCGTATAATATCTTTACATTGTTCCAGCAAAGGCAGTGCCTGCATGGTGGACTCCAGTTGTAGTGTAATAGTGTCATTTTTCACTTCATAGGTTTTACCCATGACAGTCAAGATTTGGGCAACTTGCTCTGTATTATCGGTATGTAAAATAAGATGATCCGTGCTGTACTGCTCCCTTAATTGGGCGGGAGTCCCTTTGGCAGCTATAATACCATCATCTATTACAATAACATAATCGGCTCTAGCCGCCTCTTCCATATAATGAGTGGTGAGGAATATTGTCATATTTTTCTCTTCCCGCAATTGTTCGATTGCTTCCCACACATTCTGCCTTGTCTGTGGGTCCAATCCTGTTGTAGGTTCATCCAGAAAAAGGACTTTAGGGGTGTTGACCAGTGCACGGGCAATATCAGACCTTCTTCTCTGACCTCCGGATAATTTGCCATAGAGACGGTTCTGATATGATGTTACTCCTGTACTCTGTGCAGCATAATCTACAGCAGCCCTTAATGCCTTTTTATCTGAATGATAGAAGCTCCCCCGGGTAGTCATGTTTTCCCTTACTGTAAGCAAATCATCCAGTACATGATCCTGAAAAACCATACCGATAATAGAACGTATCTTATCATCCTCTTTGCCCAGGGTAAATCCATCTATGATAACCTCACCCACATCCGGCTTAAGCAGTGTTCCAAGTATATTAATGGTAGTGGATTTGCCAGCCCCATTGGGCCCTAAAAAAGCAAATAAGGAGCCCCTGTCCACATAAAAGTCAATTCCCTTTACTGCTTCTACAGAACCATAGGATTTTTTCAAACCTGATACTGTAATTATCTTCTCCATATCCGAATCCCTTCTTAAATATAAAGTAACAGAAAAACGTATCTATTTTTGCTATTATGATTATACATATATTTATAGTGACTTACCATATATAAATTGTAAATGTATGGTATTCTAATCATTTTCTGATATAATAATAAAAAAACGCAAAGTATTTTTAATCTTATCAAAAAGCATCATTTTACCTTATTACTGGAATATAATCATTACAGATTTAATTACATACTAAATAA
>JAQVDB010000112.1 GCA_028698525.1 Clostridia bacterium | reverse complement strand
TGGGAGTAAATAGTAGCAAAAATGCTACTGACACTAAAGCTTTATAAATAGACACCTATAGAAGATTGCTTCATGAAAAAATACAAGAGTGATGCTATTTTGAAGCTATTTCACTAGAAATGATGAAAAAATGTGAGTAGTAGATTTTATGCTTATCTTTTATAAAATTAAATAATAGAAAAAGAAAGAGCACTTAGGGTTAGACTGATTATCTAAACTCTAGGTGCTTTTTTGTGTTTATTTATCTAAGTATTATTTTATTCCCCTTTTACAATATAAATCTTCTCATTGTCAAAATAAATATCTGATGTGTGATTGTAAATTTGTATCATGTCAGCCATTCTCTCTGTGAACACGGCAGTTTCAGGATTGCTTATTTCAGCAAATAATCTAATCACGTTTTGTTCGTTTCCAAGGGCATTCTTTTTTATGTTATCTCCCATATCCTGAAAAAATTCATCAGCTGATCCTTTTTTTACAACTGGTATAGAACCGATAGTTTTCCCTATAAAATTGCTAACAGTTCCTACGCCCTTTAGTAGGTTAGTTTCAACAGATGAGCTACTTATATTTTCTAGATAAACTGAGCATTTTTCAAATATCATTCTATAGGTTTCAGCAAATTTTTCAATTTCCTGTTTAATTCCAGAAATATACTCTTCTTTAAAGTTTCCACTAAGCATAATTTCAAGTAAAGAGGATAATGAAAATGTAAATAAAGATAATCTGTAATACTTAAATTCTTTTAATAGTTCACTGAGTTTCGTCTTAACATGAGCTTGAACCAAGAGAAATTTCTTTCCATCAAGGGTAGCACTAATCTCCTTCTGATATGAGATTATATGAGCCCTGGCCGTTCTCTGGATATCACTTACCATCTTATGGTTGCTAGATATAAACTTGTCGTTATCCCAATTATGTTTGTATTTTGTAATGATGGAGATAAGTTGCTCAACATCGGCTTCTACAGTTGATTCTTTTTCAAATTCAATAAGTTGAAGAATCTTATTTTGGGTTTCTTGGATATTATTAAGTTGCTGTTCAATAGAGTATAATGCAACTGCCATCATTATCATTGCTGGATTTATAGCAGTGACAGCTTCCGTGGTTGCAGTTAATGGGCCAGCTTGAGACAATTTTGCCATCTTAGATGTTCCATCAGCAGCTTTTATTGCACCCCAATAAGTTTTATCTTTTGCCATTTTTAATATATCCCCAGTAGCTAAATTTTTAACAGTAAATAAGCCTTGCATGTCAATTGATGTTGTTGTAGTTACTGTTCTTAGTGATGGAAGGAGGGATGATACTCCCGACCCTAAGGTAGCTAGTTCAGCTATTGGTATACTGATTGTACTAAGGTTTTTAATATTAGTTCTGGTATCTAATAGCAGGCTCTCTGTTATTTGAATCAAATCGCTCTTATCTTTATTTTCCTCACTTGATGTTACTTTCAAGTTATTAATTTCAACAATATCGCCCATAATTAACCTCCAATCAAAAGATATAACTTTTTAGATCCGTGTTCAAAAGTGTAAACAATAGAAAATTATAATTATTTTTGTGTCTATTTATCTTCCTCATTTTCTATCTTATTTTTAGCAACTCTAAACTTTCTTTCAGCTAAAGACTCCTTAGTTGCTTGTATATCATCAAGCTTTTGAACTTGTGCCATATATTCTTTATAGCTGGTATTTTTACTTCCTTCAGGATTAAATTCATAGTCTTCTCTTAAGCTATCAGGCCAATTTGCCTTCCAATCCTCATATTCTTCCCAGGATATTTCTTCATCCATAAACTTAAACTGCATCTGTGTCCAGGCTTCTAAGGTTTTATCAATTTTTAAAATATTATGGCCTAGAAAAACCAAACTGTGGACTGGTGTACCATTAATATCTACTTTGCTGATCCCTATAGGGATGGAATCCTCTAACTTAAAGAGTAAACGAATTACTTCTTCAAAGTCATAAGGATAGCTAGGATCTTTAAAATACTCAGGCTTTACACCTAAGGCAGAAGAAATATTATTAAAAACATCTTCTTTAGGTGAACGAATATCTAACTCATATTGTCTTATACGTACATCATCTAAATTTACTTTTTTCCCTAATGCCTTTTGTGTTAAGCCACGTAATTCTCTAAATTTACGAAATAAATATCCAGAACTCATAGAAAGCCTCATTTAGAAACAAATCTGCTACTATATAAAGAATAACTTATATAAGGAAAAAAAGCAAGAAAAAAATAATTAAAAAAAGACTTGCCAGTAACAAAAATGTTTCGTATTATATAACATATAAACAGAAACAAATATGTTACTTAAAAGGAGGAAAATATGGATAAACTATTTTTAGATTCAAAAGAAGTTGCTAGGTTATTAGATGTATCACAACAACAAGCCTATAAAATTATTAGAGAGATGAATAAGGCTCTAGGGGAGAAAGGATTTTTAATTTTAAGAGGAAGGATAAACAAGCAATATTTTATGGAACAAATTTATAAGTCAGAGGAGGATATTAATGCCAGCATATAAAGATAAGAATACAGGTAAGTGGTATGTATCTTTTTATTATGAAGATTGGGATGGCCAGACTCAAAAGAAATTTAAAAGGGGGTTCGAAACAAAGAAAGAGGCCTTAGACTATGAAAAAAAATTTTCGGTTAAAATGGAAGGATCTTTAAATATGCTATTTGAAGACTTTTATGAACTTTATAAGGAGGATGTAAAGGAAAGTGTAAGGCTAAATACCTGGTTGACAAAAGAACATATGATACGCACCAAGGTACTACCTTTTTTCTCAGGTATGAAAATAAGTGAGATAAAGCCTGTGGTGATAAAAAAATGGCACAATGTACTATTGACTATTGAAAATGCAGAGGGTGAAAAATATAAGCCGACCTATTTAAAATCAATACATGCACAGTTGTCTTGTATCTTCAACCATGCAGTTAAATTTTATGGGCTAAGACAGAATCCTTGTAAGGTAACTGGAAGGATAGGAAAAAGAAAAAGCGATGATGAAGTAGAATTTTGGACTAAGGAAGAATATACTTCCTTTATTGAAAAAGTTAAGGATAAGGATATTTCCTTCTATGCTTTTGAAATTCTATATTGGACAGGCATTAGAATTGGAGAACTAAGAGCTTTGACCAAGGCTGACTTTGACCTTGGAAAAAAACAATGAGGATTAATAAATCTACTCAAAGAATAGACAGTCAAGAAGTTATAACTGATCCAAAAACCCCTAAGAGTAAAAGGACAATTTTGTTACCTAATTTTCTGGTTAAGGAATTGGAAGATTATTTCTTGAAAATTGAATATTTTAATCAAGATGATCTAATATTTCCTAAAACGCCATCTTATTTTAGGAGAGAACTAGAAAGAGGTATAGGTCTCTCAGGAGTAAAAAGAATTAAACTTCATGCCCTAAGACATAGTCATATATCCCTACTAATAGAAATGGGTTTTTCTCCTGTGGATATTGCTGAAAGAACAGGCCATGAAAGTATAAAAGTTCTCATGGAATATAGTCATATGTTTCCGACTAAGCAAAAAGATATGGCTAATAAATTAAATGAAATGGGTGAGTAAATGAAAGCTCCAAAATTTCCTAACTATAAAGATATAATTAAAAAGAAAAAGGTGGAAGAAGTAGAACGTCTATCTAAGGCAGAATGGCAGATAATAGAGACTGAGAGGATAGAGAAAAGAAAAGAATCTCATAGAAGATCAGATGAAAAAAGAAGAGAAAAACAAGCCACTATAACTTTTAGAGTAGATAAAAAGGATAGGGATAAGATTTTCTCAAAGATAGAATTATCAGGTCAGAACAGGCAAACTTATATGACTAAAGCAATCTTAGATGCACCTATTAAAGTTGTAGCAACTCAAAATATAATTGATAGCTG
>JAQVDB010000111.1 GCA_028698525.1 Clostridia bacterium | reverse complement strand
GATCTTGCAGATAGGGTAGCCCAAGTCTATCCGGACAGGGAGTTCTCTCCAGGGGAGAGGGATCCTCACATATGGCTTTCGCCTAAAAGGGTGAAGGTGATGATAGATATAATCGCCCAAGAATTGTCAGGTATTGATCCTGAAAATTCGGGAATATATGAAAAAAATGCTGAACGCTATAAAAAACAGTTGGATAAGATGGATGATTACATAGAGGAAACTTTAAGTTCTCTTAAGCATAGGGCATTTATAGTATATCATCCTGCATTTGGTTATTTTGCAGATGATTATAATATGGAAATGATCGCTGTAGAGGAAGATGGCAAGGAGGCTACTGCGAGAAGGTTGCAGCAAATAATTGATGTAGCAAAAGAAAAGCAAATAAAGGTCATATTTTATCAAGCGGAGATAGACAGCCAGCAGTCTGAGACTTTGGCTCAAGAGATTGGAGGCAGAACCCAGAAAATTGAGCCGTTAGCTGAGGATTATTTAGAAAATCTGGCGAGCATGGCAGATACATTTAAAGATGTGCTTCAGGGGGAATAAATTATGTGCTGTATACAAATTAGAGGGGTAAGTGTTTTTTATGACCGTGTTTGTGCTATTCAAGATGTAGATTTGAATATAGAAGATGGAGACTTCATGGCTATCATAGGCCCTAATGGAGGAGGTAAAACTACTCTTTTAAAGGTTATCATGGGTCTTATAACACCGTCTGAAGGAAGTGTTGTAAGGGATGACACGAAGAGAATGGGATATGTGCCGCAATTTACTTCATTTGACAAGAGTTTTCCTATAAATGTTATGGATGTAGTGCTTATGGGTAGGCTTAAAAAGCCAATTAAGCTTTTTAGTAGGTATTCTTCCTCAGATATTTCTGCGGCAGAAGATGTATTAGATAGACTAGGACTCATAGATTTAAGATACCGTCAGATAGGGCAGCTGTCGGGAGGACAACTGCAGAAGGTGTTGATCGCCAGAGCCTTATGCTTACAACCGGATATCTTATTGTTGGATGAACCTACAGCCAATATAGATTCCAATTCCAGCACAGAAATATATAAATTGCTCAAAGATATTAATAGAAAAATGACTATTGTAATGGTGAGTCATGACATTGGGGTGATGGCTTCTTACGTCAAAACTATTGCGTGTATAAATAAACGGTTGTATTATCATGGGGATTCTCAATTGGATATAGAAACGCTAAATCGTGTATATGGTTGTCCTATTGATTTAATTGCTCACGGAGTTCCCCATAGGGTGTTAGAAAAGCATCGGGGGGTTTGACCTATGTTTGATGCAATTATAGAGTATAATTTTATGCAAAATGCAGTGATAAGCGCATTGTTGGCCAGCGTAGTTTGCGGAATTATTGGCACTATCATTGTTGAAAAGAAGATGGTCATGATGAGCGGAGGGATAGCCCATGCATCTTTTGGGGGAATAGGATTAGGATATTTTTTAGGTATAGAACCTATTTTAGGCGCTTTATTATTTTCGTTGATATCGGCATTGGGCATATCTTCTATCAGGCGTAAAACAAACACCAATTCGGATGCCTTGATAGGTATGTTTTGGTCGGTAGGAATGGCTATAGGGATATTGTTTGTTGCATTTATGCCCGGCTATCCCCCCGATATGACATCATATCTTTTTGGGGATATATTGACAGTATCCGATAGATATATAAATATTATGTTGGTGTTAGATGCAATAATAGTACTTTGTTTTACCTCACTTTTTAATTATTGGAAGGCATATCTGTTTGATGAAGAATTTATTCAAGTTTTAGGAATAAGTGCCCCCTTACTTGAAAAGGTATTATTCATCCTTATTGCTATGACAATAGTGGTCCTTATAAAGATTGTAGGTATAATACTTGTGATAGCATTGCTCACTGTACCACCTGCTATTGTAAAACTGTTCACATATAATCTAGGAAAAATAATGCTGTTGTCTGCAGTTTTAGGCGCAGTATTTTGTATTTCGGGTCTTGTAGTATCCTACTTTTTTGACATACCATCGGGAGCTACCATTATATTGATTTCTGGAATAGCCTATTTTATTACATACTCCTTAAAAAGGAAATAGAAAATTTACCTTATATGCTGCAAAGGACTTCGGATTTTTATTAAAATTCAATAAAACCCAATTCTTACACAATTGTAATGTAGCCTGATAACTTTTCATAGTAGAATATAAATGATGGGCTGTTATCAGCTTAAAGCATAATATGTTTTTCGTGCATAAAATATTAATATTTGGGTATTTATACAAAAAGGAGAAATACAATATGAAGAGGATAAGGGCTATAATTTTAATCGTGGTGTTGGTTGTAGGTTTTGGTCTGGGTATCAATTTCATTATACATAAATACAGTCAGGTCTATTCAATAGATGAAAGCTTTAAGGAGCAGGTACAAGCAGATGTGCCTAATTATGTAACGATGGAAAACATACCTAAGAATTTGAAGGATGCTGTGGTATTGGTAGAGGATAGAAGGTTTTACAATCATGGTGGATATGACTTAATATCCATAACCAGAGCTTTATTTGCCAACATTAAAAATGGACAGATTGTACAGGGAGGCAGTACTATAACGCAACAACTGGTTAAAAATACAGTGTTGTCATCAGAAAAAACTTTTTCCAGAAAGTTTAAAGAGATGTTATTGGCGGTTGCCCTAGAGAGACAGTATGATAAACAACAAATTTTGGAGATGTACCTTAATGTGATATATTTTGGATCAGGTGCACATGGTATTTATCAGGCAAGCAGGACTTACTTCAATAAAGATGTAGAACAGCTCACTCTAGAGGAATGTGCGATGTTGGCAGGAATAATTCAAGCTCCCAGTGTGTATAATCCCAACGAGAATTATCAGAAGGCTAAATCCAGGCAGCAGATAATATTGGATTTGATGGTTGGACAAATCGAATTGAAATAAAAATAATAAATCATTGATTAATCTTCATATAAATTATATAATATAGATAAACTGGGAACGTTCCTATTAGGAGGAAACAGATTGGCTACAATTCTTGATGTCGAACGCGAATCAGGCGTATCAAAGTCGACAATTTCTCGATATTTAAACGGTGGAAGAGTCAAAGAAAGCAACAGAATCAAAATAGAAAAGGCAATAAAAAAGTTAAATTACAGAGTAAATCCGATAGCTAAAGGATTGAAGACCAATCGCACTTATACTGTAGGTGTACTGATACCCGATATTACAGATATATTTTATACGCAAATAATAAAGAGTTGTGAAAGCTTTTTAAACAGTCAGGGTTACAGCATAATTTTGTGTGATTATTCCGACGATATAAAAAAAGAGAGGCAGAGATTTGAATTTTTATTAGATAAAAAGATAGATGGATTAATATTTGCTTCCAGCGGCATGACTGACCAATACATAAAAGCGGTGATGGACAAGGATGTACCGGTTGTTCTTATAGACAGGTTGATTCCTGGGGTACAATGTGACAGTGTGATGGTAGATAATTTAAATGGAACTTATAATGCATTAGTAAAGGCTATAAAAAAGGGTCATAGAAAGATTGGGGTAGTAAATGGACCTCAGGAAATATATACGGCAAAAGAGAGATACAAAGGATATTTGAGGGCATTGGAAGATTATGGTGTGCCTATAAATGATGACTATATACTTTTTGGGGATTTTAAACAGGAAAGTGGAAAAAAATTGTTTATGCAAATTTATAATATGAAAGATAGACCTACGCTGATTTTTATTGCCAATCTTTTTATGGCTTTAGGTGCTGCAGAAGCCATAGTTGAGCATGGGATCAAAGTACCGGAGGAGGTTTCAGTTTTAAGCTTTGATGATATAACTGACAATCCGTTTTCAAGGGTGCTATCACATGTTATACAGCCTAAAATATCAAATATAAAGCAGCCTATTGAGGATATAGGCGA
>JAQVDB010000110.1 GCA_028698525.1 Clostridia bacterium | reverse complement strand
TGATAAGGCCTATTATTGCACCTTTTAAAGTGCGCTTCCTTTTGTATATATAGGCTGCTGTACATGCAAAAGAACAGCTGGATATGATGTTCATAATCAATCCTATTACTCCGGTATCGCTTACTGTAAACATCTCAACAAACGATACCACTGCAGAAATAACAAATGCTGACAAAGGTCCATACATGAACCCTCCGATAGCAATGATGACATCTTTGGGATCATACTTTAAAAAAAGTACAATAGGGATACGCCCTACCACCATGACGATATAAGCGATAGCGCTCAACATAGCCAGATTTGTAAGTTTTTTAGTTTTGTTATCCATTTTAAATCTCTCCTGAATAAAATAGTAACACCTGAAAGACATGTCTTTCAGGTGTTAATTTCAATACGCCTTCTTTCATCCAGACTGTAACTGTCGGTAATGGAGTTTCACCATTTCTGCACCAGTGTGCTTGCGGACTTTACCGCCGATCGGGAATTTCACCCTGCCCTGAAGACATTCATATTCAGATGTTCCATCCATAATTATATCACAAATATTTTTCTTTTAAAAGTGCACAGAAGGACCGTCCCCTTGTGTTGTTGCTATATACTCCTTATTATACCGAAGCTGATTCCCGTCAATCGTTCTATCTGCCTTATAGATAATCCGCTATCCTTCAATTTTTTAATAACTTCATTCCTTTTCCCTTTTTCAAAATCCTGCACTTGCCTCGGCCTTTGTACCCCTGCTATCCGGATTATCATCTTTGTAGCCTCTTCATCGTTTAGCCTCACCGGTCCTTTATATTCCAGACACTCATCATCATTTTCTTGGATATTGAATTCTTTAAACAATGATATCGCCCTTTTTTCATTATGAGAAAAAAGGCTTAATGCAAACTCTGTGTCACATATGCCCTTCTTTCCCAGATATTCATTATAGCTGCTCCAGGGATATCTTGCTATATCCTTCTCAATCCCTGCTTTAATGGGGTTTTGGTGTATATACCTCATCACCGTCAAAAAATATTGATCATCTTCCACTACCTCACTTTTATATCTGCCTTGAAATAAAGGCCCACTTCTTTTATATCTCCAGTTGTACCAGTATACATACCTTGCCCCTATTCTCCTAAAAACTATCTCCAAATCCTCTTTTATCTCCTTGATTAATAAATGTATATGGTTGCTCATCAAGCAATAGGCATATATTTCATACCCGCTCTTTCGCTTATACTCTTTAAGCGTTTGAATCAAATCCTCATAATCCTCATTGCATTTGAATATTGTTTGTCCATTTATCCCCCTGAGCATCACATGATATATCCCTGTACTGCTTTTCTCCCTCACTTTTCTTGGCACTAGAATCACCTCTAATTAATATTAGCATAAAACAATGACTACTACAACACAAAAGGACCGTCCCCTTGTGCAGTGCATAAAAAATTGCATATTATAAATAGTAAATATATAATGAAGAAGTTAAACAAACAGAAGGAAGTGAAAAAATGAAATTTCAAGATTTAAATTTATCAAAGGAAATAAAAAGAGCCATCGAGGATATGGGATTTGAGGAAGCAACTCCCATTCAGGCAAGGTCTATCATGCATATATTACAAGGAAAGGATGTAATCGGCCAAGCTCAAACAGGGACAGGAAAAACAGCGGCCTTCGGCATTCCAATATTGGAAAAAGTGGACAAACAAAATAACAAACCTCAGGTTTTGATTGTGTCCCCTACCAGGGAATTAGCCATACAGACAGCTGAAGAAATTAGAAAACTTTCTAAATATAAAGAGAATATAAAGATTTTGCCGGTTTACGGTGGTCAACCTATAGATAGGCAGATAAGGGCATTGAAAAAAGGTGTACAGATCATCATCGGCACTCCGGGAAGAATAATGGACCATATGCGCCGCAGAACATTGAAGATGGGCACCGTCAATATGGTTGTGCTTGACGAGGCAGATGAAATGTTGGATATGGGGTTTAGAGAAGATATTGAAACTATTTTACAGGGGACAAGCTCCAAAAGACAAACAGTCATGTTCTCTGCTACAATACCCCAGCAAATTTTAGAGCTGAGAAATAAATATCAGAAAAACCCTCTGATAATAAAAGTGGTGCACAAGGAATTGACCGTTCCCAGCATTGAACAGCTCTACTTTGAAGTAAAGCCCACAAACAAACTAGAGGCTTTGTGCAGATTGATAGATATGTATAACCCCAAATTATCATTGGTTTTTTGCAATACTAAAAGGAAGGTGGACGAGTTAGTAATTCAATTGCAGGCCAGAGGTTATTTTGCAGACGGGCTGCATGGGGATCTAAAACAACCCCAGAGGGACAAAGTGATGGCAAAATTCCGAAACGGGAATGTGGAAATATTAGTAGCTACCGATGTGGCAGCCAGAGGTATAGATGTGGAAAATATCGAAGCAGTATTCAATTATGATATACCCCAGGATGAAGAATATTATGTTCACCGAATTGGAAGGACCGGAAGAGCAGGAAAAACCGGCAGAGCTTTTACATTTGCAGTAGGAAAGGAAATCTACAAGCTTAAAACCATACAAAGATATGCCAAGACAAAGATCAAACGCCAAGATATACCTTCTATAAGCGATGTGGAAGAAATAAAGATAAATAACTTTTTAGAAAAAGTTAAAGATGTGATAGAAGAAGGCGGCTTGAAAAAATATGTTAATTTGATAGAAAAAATACTCAAAGAAGATTCTACAGAAGACTTTACTTCTATCGATATAGCAGCCGCTTTGCTCAAAATGTCAATAAATGAAGAGAATAAAAAAGATGTGGAGCTCAACCATGAATACGACAATACAGGGGCAGAAGACGGAATGGTTCGATTGTTTATAAATATAGGCAGAAATCACAAGGTGGGTGCAAAGCATATAGTGGGAGCCATTGCAGGCGAAACAAGTCTTTCGGGCAAATTGATCGGAACCATTGATGTTTTTGATAAATACACCTTTGTAGAGGTTCCTAGGGAATATGCCAAGGAAGTGCTCAGTATAATGAAAAACAGTAAAATAAGAGGCAACAAAATAAATATAGAACCGGCTAAATCAAGATAATAGTTGAAACCTATATTATGATATAATTGATGATATATTATATTTCCGATATGAATTCTAATAAAAAGGAGATCTCTATGTATGCATCAAACACAAACGACATGAATCTGCTCTTGGTGGAAGACGATAAAACCATCGCCATCGGCCTAGAATATTCACTGACTCAAGAAGGTTTCCATGTGACCATATGTTATGATGCCTCATCTGCTTTGGAGAAAATATCAACTCAGGATTTCGACTTTGCAATACTGGATATTACACTCCCTGACGGAAACGGGTTTGATATCTGTAAAAAACTCAAACAAAAAAATGATACCCCTGTAATATTTTTGACTGCCCGAGATGACGAAGGCAGTGTGGTAATGGGGCTGGATATAGGGGCTGACGACTACATTACAAAGCCCTTCAGGATAAGAGAACTTCAATCCCGGATCCGCAGCATCCTCAGGAGGACAAGAAAAGCCACCGGAGAAGATATTGTTTTGCATTATGGGAATGTGACTGTAAATATTACAGAGGGTAAAGTCATGAAAAAAGGCAGGGATGTGTTCTTAACGGCACTGGAATACCGACTTTTGCTCACCTTGATCAACAACGAAGGACGTGTATTAACCCGCAGTCAACTCTTGGAAAGCATATGGGATGTATCCGGAGACTTTGTAAATGATAACACCCTCACCGTCTATATCAAAAGATTGCGGGAAAAAATAGAAGATGATCCCCAAAATCCGACTATCATCAAAACTGTCCGAGGACTGGGATATCAAATATAGGAGAATGGTATGGCTTTTTTTCGAAACAGGGAAATCAAAATATTGACTATAATCCTTATGCTTTTGTCTTTAATTTTAATTGTGGCAGGATTTCTGATGGA
>JAQVDB010000109.1 GCA_028698525.1 Clostridia bacterium | reverse complement strand
GCTCATTATAGATGCAATAGCCGAAAGCAGTAGGATCGGGAAATGGATAGAGGTAAAAACACAAAAAAATTTTGACTCTAGTCCAAGATTATGATATAATTTCCTCAAAATTTAATATTATAAACTCTTATCCAGAGTGGTGGAGGGAATAGGCCCTGTGAAGCCCGGCAACCGCTGCTAGTCAGCAAGGTGCCAACTCCTACAGGATTTTATCCTGAAAGATGAGGGATTTGAATCTAAACCTCTTCTATTACAGGAAGAGGTTTTTATTTTCTATAATTGAAGGAGGAGTCAAATAATGAACAAATATCTATTTACATCTGAATCGGTGACAGAAGGTCATCCTGATAAAATCTGCGACCAGATTTCAGATGCGGTGCTAGACGCCATATTAGCCCGGGATCCTATGGGTAGAGTAGCCTGCGAGACCTCTGTTACTACCGGACTGGTACTGGTAATGGGTGAAATCACCACAAACTGTTATGTGGATATTCCCAAAATAGCCAGGGAGACTATAAGAGAAATAGGATATACTAGGGCAAAATATGGTTTTGATTGTGACACATGTGCTGTGGTCACATCTATAGATGAGCAGTCTCCTGACATCGCTTTGGGAGTGGACAAGGCTTATGAAGCCAAGTATCTTCAGTCTGATGCTGAAATAGATGCAATCGGTGCAGGAGATCAGGGAATGATGTTCGGTTTTGCTTGCAACGAAACCCCGGAATACATGCCCCTTACAATATCACTTGCTCATGCCCTTACAAGAAGGCTGTCCCAGGTTAGAAAGGATGGGACACTGAAATACCTAAGACCTGATGGAAAATCCCAAGTCACTGTGGAATATCAAGACGGAAAGCCGGTGAGAGTAGATACAGTAGTTATATCCACTCAACACAGCGCAAAGGTAGATAGAGAGACTATAGAAAAGGATATTATAGAACATGTAATCAAGCCTGTGATACCATCAGAATTTGTTGACAGTAAAATAAAATATTATGTAAACCCTACAGGCAGATTTGTAGTAGGAGGCCCCCAGGGTGACTCCGGCCTTACCGGAAGAAAGATAATAGTAGATACTTACGGTGGATATGCAAGACACGGAGGAGGGGCTTTTTCCGGCAAAGACCCGACAAAGGTAGACAGGTCAGCATCCTATGCTGCAAGATATGTTGCCAAGAACATAGTTGCCGCAGGATTAGCAGAAAAATGTGAAGTACAGCTTGCATATGCTATAGGGGTAGCTCAACCTGTTTCAATAATGGTGGATACCTTTGGCACATCAAAGCTTTCCCAAGAACAGCTGGTCAAAATCATAAAGGCCAATTTTGATTTAAGGCCTGCAGCCATCATTAGAGATTTAGACTTGAGAAGGCCTATATACAAACAAATAGCTGCATATGGACATTTCGGACGCAACGATTTGGATCTACCTTGGGAAAGACTGGACAAGGTGGAACAGCTTAAAAAACTATAATTTACACTATTCCCTAACAAAGTTTAGTTTTAAGGGATTTTATCAAGGGAACACGAAAAAATGACGGCAAATCATCTGCCGTCATTTTTCTATGTCCGCAAAAAGAGATCTGCCTGTGGCCAAAGCCTCTGCCCACATTTGTTTTAGTCTTTTACTGTACCTATAATTGAATCATGCCCGGGCGGGTACAAGGAAAAGAGGCCGGCCTCATCATTAACAGTGATGAGGTGATGATGTGGTACATATGAAAAAGCCGCAAAATAATGAAAACATAGCAAAGCTTATAGATAAGCTGGAACCTTTGATAAAAAGCACCGCAAAACGATATACAAGACCCGGATATGATTATCAAGAGCTGTGCCAAGAATGCAGGCTGGCGATAATGGAAGCGCTGGATCAGTATGATGCTGATAGGGGAGTGCCTCTGCTTTACTACCTAAAAAAGATGATAAACTACCACCTGCTAAATTATTGCAGAAAGGACCGCTACATCCAATCCTTAGACCAACCCGTATTTGATGAAGGTGCAGCAGACTATTACGAGATATTGGAAGACAAAAAATCAGAAACCTTTCATCAAACAGACACATCACTATGGGTAGAGCAGATGCTCCAAACTCTCACACCAAAACAAAGGGAAATAATAATAGAACACTTCTTTAGGGACAAAAAATTAAAAGACATAGCAATGCAACAAGGTGTTCACTATCAAACTGTAGTAAAGCTAAAGGACAGAGCCCTTAAACGGCTCAGGGAAAATATAGATTAATAAAAGCATATATAACTTTTTTCCTTCAAAATACATTCTATATTACAGGAGGTGATAGTGATGGCATTAGAAACAAGAGCTGCAGATTCAAGGCTGCAATTGAGGCTGGACAAAGGAACTGATGGAGATGGCAGAAGAATAATAAGAACAAAGACATTGACCAGGATAAAGCACGACAGCGCCGATCAGGACCTTTTCGATGTGGCACAGGCTGTAGCCTCTCTGCAAAAGAACGGATTGGTGGGAATTATAAGGGTAGACCAATCAGAACTTGTAAACGTATAAGGTTCACATAATATTTGAAAGGGGTGATATATATGGCCGAAAGACTTGAGCTGAACTTTAGAACAAATGAAGGCAAAAATTTCAGGATAAACGTCGAAGATCCTGAAGAAGATCTTACATCAGCAGAGGTTATGCCGGCAATGCAAACGATAATCGATACAAATGTGTTCAATGTAGATGGTGGAATCGCTGAAGCGGTATCAGCTGAATTGGTAACAATACAGCGAGAGCCTATACCTTTAACCTAAAGTCAAACTGGCCGGGACTTAAAGCCCGGCCTTAAATTTCCCATAATATACAGAGAAAGGGGGCAACGAGGATGGAACAAGTATTGGGTTCGGTGGCAAACCTGGGCTTCCCAATAGTAGTTGCTGTCTTCCTGCTTATAAGGGTGGAAAAAAAGCTGGATGAACTCACCATAAGCATATATGAGCTTGCAAATGTCATTTCAAGTATAAAATAATAGAAAGCTAGAAAAAGAGATAAAAAAAGAAGGAAAAAAGCTGTTTATATAGAATATATTTAAAAGTGTATTAAGTACAAAAATTTAATTATACAAGAAAGGACAAGTGCTCATGGAAGAGGTAAATTGCAAACGCAGGATCAATCTTATGAAAAATGAGCTCAACAAAATGATTGAAAAAAATTACTATGACCTGAACAAAAAAGAAATCCTTGAATATAGCAAGGCTTTGGACAAGGTAGTGCTTCAATATTATATGAGGTATAAAAACAAAAATAGCAGATGATACAACTCTTCGACTGATGAATCGAGGAGTTTTTTTTCAGATAAATATGATAAAATTAAACCATAACAAGTCAATTGGAGGAAAAACATTGAAGATACAGGGTACAGTAGAAGAAATAATATTTGCCAATCAATCAAACGGTTTTACTGTAGCCGATATAAACTGCAGTGGAGAACTTTGGACGGTAGTAGGCATAATGCCATTCATAAATCCGGGTGAAACATTGATAATAGAAGGAGAACAGACCTTCCATCCGGACTATGGAGAACAGATCAAAGTGAAAAATTACAAGACACTTACATCCGATAATGATGTGGATAATATAGAAAAATTTTTATCATCAGGCGTAATAAAAGGCATAGGACCGGTGACGGCAAAAAAGCTGGTGCATCGCTTTGGACAGGATACATTGGACGTGATGCGATTTAGCCCTGAAAAGTTGATGCAGGTGGATGGGATAGGCAAAAAAAAGGCGCAAATTATTGCACAATCCTATGAAGAGCAGAGCGACGTGCGGGAAGTGATACTTTTCCTTCAAAAATATAATATAACACCTTATTGCGCAATGCGCATATACAAAAATTACGGTTCTGAAAGCATCAGTGTGGTAAAAGAAAATCCTTATAGATTGGCAGAACAGATCACCGGCATAGGATTTAAAACAGCGGATAACATAGCCATGAGCATGGGAATAGAAAAACATTCCCCCTACAGGATAGCTGCCGGTATCAAATTTGTGCTCACAAAGTGCGCTGCCAACGGCCATTGTTATCTTCCCGAGAGCACGTTGATAGAGGATACCTGCCGGTTATTAGATGTGGACGCAGACCTGGTACAACATTCTATAAAAG
>JAQVDB010000108.1 GCA_028698525.1 Clostridia bacterium | reverse complement strand
TTGGAACTACACCACCAAAGACCTGTCCCTCCTGCCTCCACTCCCAGGCCTACTTTAAGCTATTTAAAGAAGACTACTAAAAATCCTATTTTAAAGTTTAGCCAATACTAGCCCCTAGAGACTAGGTAAGTAGTAAATATCATACACCCGAAGCATAAGCAAAAGGTATAGCTAGGCCCAAAGCCCAAGGCAAGCCCTTTAGTAGGGTCATTAGCAAGGTCATTAGCAGGGTCATTTTTATAAAAGCTTGCATCTAGCCAATAGCAAAATTATTGTCTCCAACGCTTGCATTTTTCCTAGCCTTATAGTAATATATTTAATGTTCGCTTATGTATCTGGGTGTGGCGCAGTTTGGTAGCGTGCTTGAATGGGGTTCAAGAGGTCGCAGGTTCAATTCCTGTCACCCAGACCAGTTAAAACCGCTTAAGTCTAAGACTTAAGCGGTTTTTGTTATCAATGAATTTTCTATTAGAAGTCGTCTAAAATGGTGATAAATTTAGGCGGTAACTAACACATAACTAACATTCTTTTTCTTTGTTACCTTCCTTCTCAGGCTTACTGATTGCGGATTATATTAAGACAATTTAATTCTTATTAACTGGTTTGTCGTTGGTCAAATTTCCTCTTACTGTTTTGTAAACTCTTTTTTCTATTACTTATCCAATCTGAGAATCGACTGCTGAGTTACCAAAATCCACTCGGTAATTTAGTGGCATGCTCCTAATGATATTATTTTGATATTTATCTTGAACATTATCTATAATATAGACAGTTACTCTGCCGGGGGTAAGGTAAACTCTATAGACTGAATAAAATTCTTTATGTTGCATAGCGAATTCCTCCTTCCTTCGTTTAATAGGGCTTGGTTGCCCAGGTTAAATGTTAACGAGTTCGGTCTTTTCGTTAACGAGAACCTGATTGACAACATTAGTCTGCAAGCCAGCAATAGCTAATGCAACGTCGAATAGATCCTGGTCAGCAGCTTCGGATTTGACATTGGTATAGGAACGCCTTCGGGATATCTTTTTGCCATCCTCATCCGTCCCCATGTCATACACCAACTGCAGGGTGCTAGGATATGCTCTACTTTCTAAGGCCATCTTGTTCACCTCCTTTTGGAGTATTTGGGTTTCTAAGGAGATTATAACACGGGAACGTGTGTTTGTATATATCTATTTGTATATATATTTAGATATGTACAAATCACTAATAATAGTTCAAAGGTTTTAATGGTTTTATAAGTCTTGTAATTATTGATAAGATTTGATAAAATTTGATTGATGTAACGAGTATAAAGGTTTAATAAGCAAAATAATTATCATGGAGGTAGATAAAATTGAAAAATGACACAATTAATCCACAACTAGAGTTTCACAAAAATTCAACAGGAGAGGCTACTGAAGGATTTTTAAGTGAAGAGAAATTTAATGGTATATTATTTTTTCTTAAAGAACCGAATAGTGGTGGTGAGCCTGCTGATGTTTTCTGGTTAAAAAAAGTGATATATAATGAAGGCAATTATCTCTCTTCACTAACAAATAAAAAGGATAAAATCGCTGCAACAAAATATCCAAATTTATTAAAAAAATGTTTAAAACAAATCGAAATTAATGAAGAAGAACTCAAATATTGTGCATATATGAATCTCCATCCTAACTTTGGCGAAAAGAATATAAGTGATGATTACAAAGATATGTTATCAAATTTTAATAAGAATAGCGGTCAATGGCAATTAATTGAGAAACTTAGACCAAGAGTAATTTTTACTAGTATAGATATTTACAAAAAGATTCAGGCCATACTTAACATAAACCCTAATGATCAAATAGATGGAATAAAATACAAGGGTGAAATACTACCTTGTTTTGAAGGAACAATAGGAAACAAATTATGTAAAGTATATGCGATTTATCATCCAAGTGCTCCCAAAAGTATAATATATTGATTTAATTATCAACCTATTTTACTTAAAAAAGCCGCAACGCCAAGGGTGATATATATACCAGTTATAAAGAAAAAGGAGGGTATTATAAATTAGAAACAAAGGATAAAAAGTATATAAGATGTGTTAATTGTAGTGCTAATATAGATGATTCAGCGAAAATTTGTCCAGAGTGTGGCAAGGCACAAATATTGAAACAATATGAAAAAGAATCTGATTCAAAATATACGATTGAAACACGCGCCGTCATACAAAATTATCTCCTTATGGTTAGCGGACTTTTTATCAGTGCTTTTTTAATCAATGATATTGCTGAACAATTTGGATTAGAATCCTTTTATGATATGCGGACAGGTGAAATATTTACTCCTGGTGCTGATAGTGTATTTGGCAATATCATGACTATTGTATTACTGATAGGGAGCATTTTTCTTGTAATACTCGGATTCAAAGGAAAAAAACTATTCTATAATGTACCCTGCCCTTATTGCGAAGAAAATACAATATTCCCTGTTGGTGAGCAAGCTTACGATTGTGAAGTTTGTAAAAAGCGTATCCTAATGAAAGATAATCAGGTTATGGTAATAGAAAATAGCGTGAGCAAACACGATGAAACACAATAAACACGATTCTCAACTCCCTTCCTGGTTTACGGGAAGGGTCGGGGTTGGGCACAAAGTTTATGTATGATCTACTTGTAGTATACATATCTTTAGGCGGTACTCTCCCAGCCGGGCACACGTTTTAGGCCAAAGGAAGTAACTCCAGAGACATACCTGCAGAGGCCTTTGGACTAAAACTTGTTTGTCTTCCCCTTCCCCAGGCCCCCCATGTTCAATATTCCTTTTAGTCAAAAGTGAGGGATAGGGTCCGGGGGTTTGGGGGTGGGGATTAGGGGGAGAAAAAGGGAAACGAGCGCTTCTTAATAGAATGACCTAAGGCAAGCCTTCCAGAATTTCTTTATAGAGGCTTGCAACAGCGAGTGGGCGACACTCCCAAGAGGATTACTAATAAGGTGGCGCGTGTGCCCGGCTCGTCCTCGTAGTTACTAGCAAAGACACTTACATAGGCAACTCCAGAGACGCTTAATAGAAAACCCATTGTCCACTATTCTGCGGGGCAGAGCAGGGGCAAGGAGATTCTCCAGAGACACTGACATAGGCACTAACGGAGACGCTTAATAGACATACTTTTATTTTATATTGCTGCAAAGAAATACTTATATATTCTTTAGTCGTAGTAGTCGAACCTGTGAGAGATTGTGGTTAGCTCGGCATTATTGCCCTAATTTGTTACGAGAGCTATCCACAAATCCACAGGTTTCTTTATAGGATGACCAAGGAATTTAGATCCAGCATAGACGCTTAGAAGCATATCAGGTTGCCCAGGGCAAGATAACGAACCGAAGGGAGTTTGCCCGATGCGACCTGGAAGAGGCCTTGCAGAGACGCTTAATATTTTAGCAGGTTGCCAAGGGCAGGATAACGAACCAAAGGGAGTCTGACCAATGCAACTTGGAAGGGGCCTTGCAGAGGTACTGGCAGCGTTACTAACAAAGATACTTACAGAGAAAGCAGGCATTCATAGGAGCGAACAGTACCATATGGGGATGACCCATGTGATCGCAGAGGGATGCCTGCTGACCAAGGGATGCTAACGAGCGAAAGTCTGAAAGGATGACCCCACCATCGTGCCAGTCTGGAGCGAGACACTTGCATAGGCACATGCATGACACTTACAGAGATACTAGCGAAGACACTGGCAGAGTTGCTCCAGAGACACTTGCAAAGTAACTAGCGTAGCAAGCAGGCATTCATAGGAGCGAACAGTGCTATATGGGGATGACCCCAGTGAGCGCAGAGGTATGCCTGCCGGCCAAGGGATGCTAACGAGCGAAAGTCTGAAAGGATGACCCCACTATCGTGCCAGTCTGGAGCGAGACGCTTGCAGAGACCCTCACAGAGCCCAGCCTTTCCTTCCCCTATGAGGGTGAGGGCTAGGATGGGGTGGATAAAATAAGGGCAGGTGGATTTGATGCTTGTCCAAATCTACCTGCCTACCCTTTATATAAAATACTGCTTTTTTTGTGTCTAATCATTTTGGAACATACTCAGACCATATAGCCATTGAAGAAAAAACAAGAAAAAAATTTTTTTCAGAAATAAAATCTGTTATTGATTCATTTGATGGAAAAATTACCATTTATGATACTATTGAATTACAATT
>JAQVDB010000107.1 GCA_028698525.1 Clostridia bacterium | reverse complement strand
CGACGTCCATCAGCTTTCACGAAGCCCGCCCCGAAATACTGATGGATGTTTGGAACACTCTGTTAGATGATGGTTTGTACGGAAATTATCGTTATCTTCTAATTCAGTCTTCATGCCTCAGAATATATGAAGAATATGAAGTAATCCAACTGCATATCATTCTTATTACCGTAACAAAAATTAGAATTACAAATTACGGAAGTATCTCGTTTATAAATTTTATTACTTGCTCACTTTTCAAATAGTTTTCGTGGTTAACACCATCAAATATCTGTATCCGTGCATTTGAAAAGCAATCTTTTACTTTATATTGTAAGCTTGTACTTAATGTTTTATCTGAATTTGAGCCGATTATGTAGGTATTACATATAACATTTTGAGCATAATCAATCAGCCTAATATTATTTGATAAGAAAACTTCACCAGGTCCATGAAAAATCGGAATTATCTTGTTATATAAATCTGACAAATCGCGATATGCCGCCATAAGAACAAGGCTATCGCAATTTCTTACACTTGCAAGATAAACAGCTACTCCTGTTCCGTAACTATGTCCCATAACAACTATCTTTTTATCGGGATAATTTATCTTTACCCAATCATACAAGTCTATAGCCGTATTCTGAATTGATTTTAAATTCATTTTACCTTTACTGTTCTGACTTCCATAAAAATCAGCAGATATAAATGGGCAATCAAAAATCCCACCAAAGCATCCGACTGAATTATAGGCAATATAGTTTGAACCACCAAAAAATAGAATAATATTTTCAGATTCGCTTGTAAGACTATAGCCATACCCAGAAAGTTTTTCGCTGAACTGAATATACTTAGGAGTGAAATCAATCTCTTTCATTTGTTTTGCACTTTTATAGAAGGAATAGCTTATTGTCTGCATTACAAAGTTACAGACAAAGCCTACAATCAATATCCACATAAATATTTTGAGAATAATTCTACATAGCTCCATATTACTTTTATCTACCATCCTTATCACCAAATTTTGTTTATTTGTAAAATCATATAAACAATCATTAATTTGTAGTTTTATACCAGTACGAACTATCATCTAACGTTTGGCATTGCCGACGTCGATGAGCCTTAGCGCGACCGCGCTCGGCGAATCGATGTGGCTGCGTCGGCTGCATGAATAACTTGCTTGTCCGGCATCATGATTTAGCTTCCGACGGCCCGAAGCGGCAATGCCGTGTTATGCGATGTGCCTTATTGTCTTAACTAAATTTTTATCTTCTCCAACTCCTTTAAATAAAGAGGATCTGGTATACGTGGTAATACTTCATTTCTTAGTTCACGCCTAATATTTGGTTCAACCTCTGTGCAAGATAATAAATCCAATAAAATAAGATATTTAAATAACGGATATGTTTTAACTTTCCTTTTTCCATGCATTAAGTACAACTTTTCCGGAGATTTTAGAGGTTGCATTTTTCTTAGTTCATCAAAATGGCGCATAACTCGTAAGGCATCTAATTGACCTGCCTCAGATAAGGTTTTCTTTAAAAGTTTAAATTGACTTTCCATTTTTCTAATTTTAGGAGTAGTTGCTGCCACTTGTCTGGATAAAAAGGTAGAGTATTTCCACACACTCGTATGTTTCCCTATATATTTTGCCAAATCGTAACTCGAGGCATATTTAGCAAGCAGCCAAATACTCGCAACCAATTTGGCAGGAGTTCCTTTAACGGTGTTTATTGCTATGTCAACTATTTCATCTCGTATTTTTGAGCCTGGGGGTATCTTCCAATCAACAATAACCTTTGCCACTGAAAAAAACGAGGTGTCGTCTAAACAATGATCGCTTTCAATAAATTCTTTAAGATGATTGAATCGTGTTAAATTATATCCTAACTTTGTGTAATACCTGAAAATTGACCCTCTCATAGCCGGGTAGTTTAATAACAATTCAGGAACGTATTTTTCTAAATATCTGTCTTTCATATTACCGGCAATCGTAAAATATCTATTATAAACTTTTTCCCATCGCCCCACGTTTGGCCTTTTTAAAAATCTTTTGAACCTCTTTCTGATTAGTTTTTTCTCCAGGTCAATCGCTGCTCCACTAGCAATTTTACGTTTAATTCTTTCCGTCATTATCGAAATATATCGATTTTCGTCGGGAAGAAAATACTCTTTTGCCTCTGAAGAAGAAAGTATTTTTGTCTTTCCCATATTTAATCTTAAACCACGTGTAAGGAGTAACTCATCCAGCCCTTTTAAAATTTTCTTAGCTTTTTTTAAATCATTTACCCCGAAATCAATATCATCCATCCATCTTACAAAATTTCCGTCTGTTTCGATATTTAAATATCGGTCAATTTCAAATAGAAAAGCGTGACCTAATAATCTAGGAGCATCGAAGTTAACTTGTGGCAAACCAACTCCTGATATTGGTAAATAATCCGGTCTCCAGACAAAAGATTCCAGCATATAAAAAAGAAAATCTAATAGTACTTCATCGAATTTTCCATAGCTAGAAATAACATTACGAAGGCGATCAAAAGAGATGTTATCAAAGTAGTTTGCGATATCTGTCACTACTAAATATTTGAAAGTAGACGTAAATTTATAAATTCTTTTCTGAAACTCTGGCCACAACTTAAACCAAGGATATGGAAAAGAACCATCAATACTTTCTTCACCGATAAACGCGCTGTGGCTACGACTATAGTAGGCTCTTTCCGTAGGTTGATTAGCTTTAATAATCGGAGCTAACGTTTCAACAAGTGCCTGTAAAACAATAGCATCTTCGGGAGTTGGTATTTGTAAGTGTCTACATAAACCATATTTTTTTTCAGCCCGGATAATATGAGGTGGTTTTGGTCTGTAATTCCCATCCAATATTTGGTTTTTTATGATCTCAATTAAAGCCTCTCGATTCCTATGAAAATCATAATAATCATGCAAATCAAGCAACCCTTGACTTCTTAGACCAATTTTTACGTAAGCTTGCCATACACGATTCATTAGAGAACTTGTAAAGCACGTTTTAAGTGTATAAACTCTTTCTTCAAGTCTAGGTGTATTTGGCAATAGTTCCACCTCAATTTAACTGTTTTTCTTAGCATATCGCATAACTATTGCATTCCCGAACTTATGGTTCGTGAATACCCTTAAAAATGGTGGGATTAGCGAAGTATTTCGTATATCCCCACTATGGCTAACCCTCTTCTTTATTCATCATTATAGTATCTAGTGGGCTTATGATATTGCTTAGATTTTTCTGTGTTACATGGGTATAAATCTCAGTGGTTTTTGAACTAGAATGTCCAAGTAGCTCCTGGATATATCTTAGGTTTACACCACCTTCGAGTAAATGGGTGGCAAATGAGTGTCTAAGATTATGTACAGATACATCCTTTCGGATTTTAGCGTCAATTCGTGCATTATCAAACACCTTTTGTACTGACCTTTCCGTAAGATGCTTATCAGGATGTTGTCCCGGGAACAACCAATGCTCAGGCTTGTATACTTTCACATATTGTCTAAGTATACTTAGTGCAGTCTCTGAAAGTATAGTGTATCTGTCTTTTTTGCCCTTCCCCTGAATTATGTGTATAAGCATCCTATCACTATCAATATCAGTTGGTTTTAATTTTACTACCTCGCCTACTCTAAGTCCTGCTGAATAAACTAAATATAAAATCGCTTTATGTTTTAAATTCTTCACAGCCTTTAATAACTTAGAAATCTCGTTTTTACTCAATATTTCAGGTAGCTTTTTCTCTTTTTTAGGTCTTTCCAAGTCTATACAAATATTTTGCATATTATATACATTCTTATAAAGAAACTTGATGGCGCTAACTATCTGATTTACATAAGAATGTGAAATATCTTTTGAACCCAGCAGATGCAGTAGGTAGTTATCTATGTCCTGCTTATCTAGAGCATAAGGTTACTTTTCATGGTACTCTATGAATCTTCTTATCTGACCTTTGTAGCTTTTGATAGTTTTAGAACTATATCCTCTGATTTTCAGCTCATCTTCAACTTTCTTTAACAATGGTTGTTTGGAGGTTATATCCTTAACTTTATTATCGTTATAAACTAGACTCGTTTGATCAATTATCTCAGATTTTTTAAACAATCCTCTGATAGCGTTAATAGAATTAATGTTATTGGGAACAGTCCAATATTTATTAAGGGTATCCCATTTCCTGCCCTCTATAGACCTTATTTTATCAATGGTCCTTTTGTCATATTTAAAAGACAGTGACAGTTTGTATGATTGAGTAATTTTAACCTCTACCATAATTGATCACATCCGATATTTGTACACTGTATATGCATATTATACCATATACATTTTGATGTGCAAGTATTTTCGTTTACTCTTGCCACCATAACATGCTAGGTATGTCCTAGGGCTACTTTAGAAAATAAGGCGAACGAAAAAGGGAGCCTTTAGCTCCCCTTAAACTTTAAGCCTATATTAAGATAGTTTTTCTATTGTTCGATTACTCAAAGTCTACAACCTGGCCCTTTTCAGCAGACTCAAATATAGCTTCCATAAGCTTC
>JAQVDB010000106.1 GCA_028698525.1 Clostridia bacterium | reverse complement strand
CGGAAGTCGAACTTTAAACGTAGTACCTTCTCTCTGATTGCTTTCTACCGTTATAGTTCCTCCATGTTTTGATATGATATTGTCCACTATGTATAGACCCAATCCGTTTCCTCCCTTGCCTTTAGTGGTAAAACCAGGCTTAAATATTTCATCTATTTGATTTTTATCTATTATAGGTCCTTTATTATTGACTGAAAACACATGGTATATATCATCATCGAACACATCAACTTCTATAATCCTCATTTCCTCAGGTAAATCTTTACATGCATCAATAGCATTATCAATAATATTGCTCAATATTGCAGATAATTCCCAATCCTTAAGTTTTATCCTCTCAAGATCTGAATCAATTTCAAAGCTGATATCAATACCATAGTCTTCTGCTTTTTTGATCTTGGATTGGAGTAACGCATTTAGTATTGCATTCTCTGTCTTTATAACGCTATTAATGCTTTTTATCTCACTATAGAGATCTATTATATATCTTTGGGCTTCTTCTTTCTTGTTTAATTGAAGCAGACTATATATTACCTGAATATGATTTATAAAATCATGTCTTTGAGCTTTTAACGTTAGATTTAATTTTTTAACATTTTCATAGCTCGACCTTTTTGTATGGTTATCTATCTGCCGATTTTTAGCTAAGTGCCGACTGTTCAAAAATATTATTTCAAAAATACATGTCATTGCAAATATGGCAACTAATGGTAAATAATGTGTTGTTTCAGCTGTTTTAAAAAAGTGTATAGCAAAAGACAATAAAGTAATTATCTGAAATAATTTAGTGATAATTATGATCTTTATTGCTTTATTTGTTTTCATAGATATATCCCTTCTTTGCAAATTATGTATTATTTTTCCCAGCTCCTTAATTTTTAAATTCGACAAAAACTCTACTTTCCCTTTTTTTATGAATATTTTTCGTATCTTGTATATAAGATGAAAAAATAAAAAAAGGATATACTTCAAAGTACATCCTTTTTTATCATGCATTTATTTCTCGACTTTATTATTCTTTCCCACTTTTTATCGCCCAAAGGCCTATCAAAACTCCTGAACCTTGCTAGCTCAAATCCGTGTTTTTCAGCAAGTTCTCTAGTAAACAATATATTTTTCAAAGATATTCCAGAAGCCCCGATACTTGTATTTTTATAATGCTTCTCTAAGGCTAACATAATGGTTTCTGACATACAAGCGTAGGCCTGACCCACATCAAATCCAAAATCCCATCCTAGGTCAGCATTGCCGGGAACTTGTATTACTCCTCCATCTATAGCTAAAACATCGGGTCTAGTTTTTTCCACCTCTTCACTTACATTGGCAGGCCTTGACATATCACAGACTATTGCCCCTATTTTTAAATTAGCTGGCGTTATCAACTTGCCTACACTGCTGGTAGCACTTATAACTACATCGGCTAAAGGCAGCACTTCATTTACTGATGTAGAAATTATCACTGGGCTTTCTTTTCTATCATAGGATTTAACAAATTCTATAAAGCTTTGCAAAGGCTGATCATAATCAGGTAGAAAACCACATTTGGATAATTTATCTCCTATGCTGCCTGGGTCAAATGTTACTCCTTGGTGAATCAAAGTTGAAATATGTTTACATACCTCGGCAGCAACTCTATACAATCTAGCATAACTGGATCTTCTATTCCTCGGATTCCCTACCAATATCAACTTAGAAACATTTTCAGATATGAGTATAGATGTCCCTTTTCCTATAGAACCTGTAGCCCCAACTACTGCCGCTACAGATTCACTGGGGTTCTGGTTTAATTTTTTTAGTGCGGCAGTCACAGAGTCTACCGCTGTAACCACTGTATAACTATTACCTGTAGTTATTGGTATGCCTTGATCCTTTAAATACAATCCACCCATAGAAACAACAGATGTATACGCACCTAAACCTACAATACCTGCCCCTCTGCTCTTTGCAAGCTTTAATGCACTTTTAAGTTCATCTAACACCTGTTGTCTGGGAGAATTGATAAGCTGTTCTGTAGTTTTAGGTATGACAATAAACTCACCATAAGCCTTGCTGCCACATTTTGAAATAATTCTTGTTTTACCCACCACAAAAGGGTCTACCATTTGGTTCCATTTTTCAGTAAGATCGTTCAACTCACTTTCTGAATAGGCTGAAAGACTTTTATCAAAATCCATATAATTCTTAAGGTCTAAGGGATGAACAATAAATGCAAACCTTCCTTCGTCATTTTCAGAAGGAGATACATTAGGGTATTCCCTATGAACAAAGTTCTCGTAATCTCTATGTTTAGCTTCTCCATCATCTACTAAAAATGATAATAATTTAGCTGTATTCCCTTGGTTTAAAACTTCTAACGCATTCTCTATTCCTTTCAATGCACGGAATATCTGTTCCCGGTTTATTATCAACGGAGGTTCTATTCTTATTACATTTGCTCCATTCAGTGTAGGTGCAACCCTTACGCATTCTCTGTTGAGCAAAAAACTGGATATAATAGGGGTTAACAATTCTTGTTCTGCCATGATGCCTATCAGACTTCCAGGGAAAGTATCCTTTGTAATGCTAAACTCTATTCCCAACATTAAACCTTGACCTCTGATAGACTTGATTATCTTAGGATATTTTTGTTTTAACTTGATCAGGCCATCTTTAAAAATTTGCCCTTTAATTCTCACATCTTCAATCAGACTTCCTCCATTATCCAAAAGTATATCAAGTGCCTTCAGACCCACTCTACAGGCCATAGTATTAGCAGCAAAAGTTGAAGAATGTTTTTCAGCAAACTCTTCGTTGTATACTTGTTCTGTACACAGGCATGCCCCTATGGGCATAATCCCTCCACCAAGTGCCTTGGCGATTAATAATAGATCCGGATTTACTCCTTGTCTTTGGCATGCAAAAAGTTTTCCAGTCCTCCCAAGACCTGTCTGTATCTCATCAAATATAAGCAAAACTCCATATTTATCACATATCTCTCTCACGCCTGCAAGATATCCTTCAGGAGGTTCTATTATTCCACCTTCTCCCTGTATAGGTTCTACTATAAATGCTGCAAAATATTCAGGATTATCCTTTAACTTTTTCTCCAATGCTTCTAAATTTCCATAATCCACATAATTAAACCCTTCTACCGGTGCTCCAAACTCTTTTTGATATGTTTCTTTGCCAGTAGCTGATAGAGCACCTAGTGTCTTACCATGAAAACTATTATTGGTGGCAAGAATGCCCAGCTTGCCTGATGCAGAACGACATAGTTTTATCGCCGCCTCCACTGTCTCTGTTCCACTATTTGTAAAAGTCACATATCTTAAATTGCCCGGTGCATTCTCTATTAATTTTTTGCCTAATTCTCCTGCAGCATTCAAAGCAGATGGCTGTACAAAGCTAGGTTCCATCGAATTGTGTATTTGGTGTATACATTCCCATATATCAGGATGATTATATCCAAACGGAAGAGCTCCATATGCAGCTATACAATCTAAATACTCATTCCCTTCCGAATCATATAAATAGCAACCTTCTCCTCTTATATAACTTTTATCCATTTTGATATCTTCCAATAATTTTCCTAGATGAGGATTAACATATTCCCTATAAGGATGCATAAAATTCCTCCATTCATTTTTGTGAACAATATGTGCACATCTACTTGACTATTTTATCGTTTTATTATAAAAAAATCAACAAAATTTTGAAATTATATATGTATATTTTGCTGCTATAAAATCAAAATCCATATTTGGGCTTACAAATTATCTCCATAATTTTAGTATCCAATATATTATTAGCATGAGCCGGTTTTATTATTATAGCAGTATCTGCCCCTCTCCCAGTACCACCTATAGCAACTATAGGCTCACCAAAAGGTATGAGACCTGCGTCCAGCGCCATTACACTTATTTCCACACAAACCTTTACGCCCTGTCCAAACATCCTTAAAGTATGTGCAATAATCTCTACAGGGTAGATACCACCAAACTTATTACTCAAACCTCTTTCAGCACCTGATAAAATATGAGATGTAGATAAAACTTTAATTCCACTTTTTCTTATTTGCTGGTCCACACTATCATCCATCAAATTCTTTCCAGATTTTTTAAAACCATATGCATATTTTACACAAACTCTGTTATAAGAATGCAAATCTTTCAAAAAATTTGCGGTATAACCAGTGCTGGATGCAAAAACTATGTTTTTTATACTTTGCTGTTCTGCTGCTTTTAAGGCATATTCTATTGTTTTTTCAGTGTTTAATTTACCAATATTCTCAAAATACATTCTCATCTACCTCTCTTTTTATTTTGCTTTTAAAACTCAATGTTTTATGTCTCTTAATTTTATTTTTAATATTACTTAGCCATCCGCTTTATATCCGTTATAATGAATATAACATAATTAATATAATGAAAAATTAGAAATATATATATAGTATTTTAATTTATATTTTTTTATTATACAATAGTGGTAATATGGAATATGGATTTAACAATATATGATAATATCTAAATCTACTTAACTGGGAGGATTTTTTAAAATGAACGAAA
>JAQVDB010000105.1 GCA_028698525.1 Clostridia bacterium | reverse complement strand
TCCGAGGACTGGGATATCAAATATAGGAGAATGGTATGGCTTTTTTTCGAAACAGGGAAATCAAAATATTGACTATAATCCTTATGCTTTTGTCTTTAATTTTAATTGTGGCAGGATTTCTGATGGATGTTCAGACAGGAATCCTTATTTCCATTACAGTACTTTTATTGTGTATGGTATTCTTTCTGTTTACAGTCCAACGATACAGACATATCAAAAAACTATCCGAATACTTGAGGCGAATCAGCCAAGGAGAGTATTCTCTGGACATCCGGGATAACGTGGAAGGAGAATTGAGCATCTTAAAAAGTGAAATCTATAAAGTTACATTGATGCTTTCAGAATATAATGAACAGTTGAAACAAGAACGGCTTGTCCTATCTGAACAAATGGCGGATATCTCCCACCAGCTTAAAACCCCCCTTACCTCTATGATGGTGATGATAGATTTATTGCGGAGGGAGAATCTGTCAGAGCAAAAACGCCAGGAATTTACTTCTCATTTATATGCTCAGCTGGAACGGATAGAATGGCTTGTTTCTTCTCTGCTCAAAATGTCTAAACTGGATGCAGGGGTGGTAGAAATGAATCTCCAAGAAGTCCCTGCTCAGGCTCTTATAGAAAAAGCATTAAATCCCCTTCTCATTCCCATGGAAATAAAAGATATCACCTATTCTATAGAGGGAGAGAATCAAGTTTTAATATGCGATTTGCATTGGACGACAGAAGCGGTCATAAATGTGTTGAAAAACTGTATAGAGCACACTCCTAAAGGAGGTAAAATAGAAATTTTGTTCAAGGACAATCCCCTCTACTCTGAAATTCAAATATCCGATAGCGGCATAGGCATCCCAAAAGAGGATCTTCCCCATATATTCACCCGTTTCTACAGGGGCAAAAACGCCTCCCCTGACAGCGTGGGAATCGGTTTAGCCATGTCCAAAAGCATCCTCCGCAGCCAAGGCGGAGATATAACCATCAAAAGCAAACCTGACAAAGGAAGCACTTTTTTCATCCGCTTATACAAGTCCGTTGTATAGATAGACTCTTAAGTGACTGAATTGTAATCAAAATAGTCACTTAAGAGTCATTTAGTTATAGTAAAATTATCCTTGTAATATAGTTTTGGAGGTGCTTTATGAAGATATTACAAGTTGAAAATCTTACAAAAATATATGGTAAAGGAAATACAGCAGTTACTGCACTGGACAATGTCTCTTTCTCAGTGGACAGAGGAGAATTTGTAGCGGTTATCGGGCCATCCGGTTCCGGGAAATCAACACTGCTGCATATACTGGGCGGGGTGGACACTCCAACATCGGGAAAGGTATACATTGACGGGACAGATATCTACAGCCTGGATCAATCCAAACTGGCAATCTTCAGGCGTAGACAGATCGGACTTATATACCAGTTTTACAACCTTATTCCCATACTCAATGTGGAGGAAAACATAACACTGCCTTTGCTGCTGGATAACAGAAAGGAAGATAAAGAACACTTGCGGGAGCTCCTTACTACATTGGGCTTGCAGGACCGAGTAAATCATCTTCCCAATCAATTATCCGGAGGACAACAGCAGAGGGCATCTATTGGGCGTGCCCTGGTAAATAATCCGGCTCTGGTTCTGGCCGACGAACCTACGGGAAACCTGGATAGCAAAAACAGTAAAGAGATTATCTCTTTGTTGAAGTTATATAATCAAAGATACAATCAGACTTTAATCGTGATCACCCATGATGAAAACATAGCCCTTCAGGCAGACAGAATTATCAGCATCGAAGACGGTATGATTGCAAAGGATGAGGTGATCAACCCATGAACATCATTAACAAGGTCACTCTAAAAGGGCTGAAGAAAAACAAAACCCGTACCATCGTCACCATCATAGGGGTCATCCTGTCTGTAGCCATGATAACTGCAGTAACCACCCTGATATCCAGCATGCAAAATTATATGGTCAACCTCACAATTGCAGAGGAAGGAGACTGGCACGCAGTTGTTCATAATAGAAATTATGAGGATATCAAAACCCTTAATAACAGGGATGATATAGAAGAAGTTGGCCTAACAAAGAGTGTAGGCTATTCTATGCTAGAGGGCAGCGTAAACGAGTATAAACCCTATCTATACATCGTTGAGTTTGACCAAAAATCCTTTGATACACTTCCGGTACGCTTGACCAGCGGTAGACTGCCCCGGAATGAAAATGAGATAATAATCTCCGATCATACTTCCACCAACGGCGGTGTACGCCATCGAATAGGAGATACATTAAACCTTGTTATAGGACAGCGCATCTCGGAGGATGGCACTGTGCTGGAACAAAAAGACAGTTATATTCATGAAGAAACCGGAGCATCGGAAAAACTTGAGATAACAGGGACAAGGACATTCACTGTAGTAGGAATATGCCATCGGCTTTCCCATACACTGGAAGATTTCTCCGCACCGGGATATACCGCAATTACCATGCTGAATGAGGATACATTGACAGATGCCAATAACCTCAGCATCTATTTTAAAGCAAAAAATCCTGGTCAGATCTACAACATCGTAGGCAATTTAAAAAATATTGAAAATGATCAGTATCGGTGTAACGATGATTTGCTCAGATATATGGGTATTAGCAACGATAGTAGCTTTAACTCGGTATTATACGGCCTGGGAGCCATACTCATTGCATTGATCATGGTGGGCTCTATATCACTGATCTACAATTCCTTCGCTATCTCGGTCAGTGAGCGGAAAAAACAGTTCGGCCTGCTTTCAGGTGCCGGCGCCACTTCAAAACAGCTTAAACATTCGGTACTCTTCGAAGCTCTGGTGATAGCGGGAATAGGGATACCTTTGGGAGTGCTATCCGGCATCCTAGGTATAGACATCACCCTATATTTTATAGATGATCTGTTTGCCAGCATGATATCATCCGACCTTCCAGTTTCATTGACATTGTCGGTATCCATTTATTCTGTAATAATCGCTATCCTGGTAGCATTGGCCACCATTTTGATTTCAGCCTATATTCCTGCCCGACGCAGCGCAAAAATGTCAGCCATAGATGCCATCAGACAGACAGAAGATATCAAACTGACCCAGAAACAGGTGAAAACCTCCCGATTGACCCGTAAACTATTTGGCATAGAGGGAGATTTCGCTTTAAAAAATCTGAAAAGAAACCGTCGGCGTTACCGAAGTACAGTAATATCTCTTTTCATCAGCATAGTACTATTTGTATCGGCTTCCGCTTTTTCCATGTATTTGAAAGACAGTGTTACAAACGTATATGAGGATGAAAAATACGACTTGGCATACTTCACCAATCAAAGAGGAGACTTAAGCGATTCTATGAAAAACGCCTATAAGGATATTCTCGCATTGGACAGCGTAGATGAAGGTGCCGTCATAAAAACTTTTTACAGCCAGACAGAGCTTCCCAGGGAAAAAGTAGAGGAATCATTTTATCGAGATAAAGTAGATCAAGAGATAATATCAGAAGGAGAAAATGCCTTTGTACAAATAGAAGTTTACGGCGTGGATCATGACACCTTTACCGAATATATACAGAAACTGGGTATAGATAAATCCCGTTTTACAGATGCCAATTCACCTGCCGGAATTGCGGTAGATAAACAGCATTATTATGATTTTCAGTCAAAAAAATATAGAAACACAAATATTTTTAAACAGCATAACCCGCAAATCATTCAGATTGATTATTCCCAGGAAGAACAGTCGGCTAAAATAGACATCTCGATAGCAGCCTTTGCAGATACAGCTCCATTCGGCATCAAAGATTATACCCAGGACGATAGTATAATGTTGATCGTTGACGATAGCTTGTGGGAAACAATTTTCGCCGATACATCTGAATACATGAACCCTGCATACATGTGCTTTAAAGCAGAGGATCCCTTCAAGGCTGAAGAGGATATGAAAAATATTCTCTCTGAATCAGGCCTTACTACATCCAATATATTCAATGTAGCTGAAATGCTGCAAAGCAATAGAAATATCATCATAATTATTTCGGTATTTTCTTACGGGTTTATCATCCTTATCTCGCTGATAACCATAGCCAATGTGTTCAACACGATATCCACCAATGTGAATCTGAGACGGCGGGAATTTGCCATGCTAAAATCAGTAGGCATGACCGACAAGAGCTTTAACAAGATGCTCAATTATGAATGTATCTTTTACGGCTTGAAGGCCCTGCTTTTCGGGCTTCCGGTATCCGTACTGGTCACTTACCTGATCCATCAAAAAATAAATGAGGGCGTAGACATGATGTTTTACCTGCCTGTGCAGGGTATACTGGTCAGCGTATTCAGCGTTTTCCTGGTGGTATTTATCAGCATGATGTACTCTATGAGCAAGATCCGTAAGGAAAATATTCTAGACGCTTTAAAAAACGAAAATCTATAAAACAGCAGAAATCACACTACAACACAAGGGGACGGTCCTTCTGTGCACTTTTGTAAAAGTGCACAGAAGGACCGTCCCCTTGTGTTGTTAACATAATTATATAAAAAGAATATTATGATATAAAGTATCTATTTTGGGGTGATTTCGATGTTTGAAAACTTAGAAAATATAAATCCGTATT
>JAQVDB010000104.1 GCA_028698525.1 Clostridia bacterium | reverse complement strand
AGTATACATATATTGACAAATCCTCTCAAATATAGAATAATAGTCATATGTCAAGTTGGGGAGGATTTTTTAATGAAAAAGATAATAACTATAATATTATGTGTAGTATTGATATTGGTAGCCTGTGGTGTATTATATGTGTATAATATTCTAGACAAGATACAAAGTAATATAGTCACAAACTCACCAAATATCGAACAGGATGATAAATATAAACAAGAGGATTATAAAATAGAAAAAATAGAACCTAAAATAACCAATGTACTACTTTTCGGTTTAGATAGACGACAAGAAGGAGAAGCCTCCAGATCGGATACTATAATGATAGCAACAGCAGATACCAAAAATAATAAAGTAAAACTAACATCCCTTATGCGTGATATGTATGTGTCTATACCGGGAAAAGGTGAGAACAGGATAAATGCAGCATATGCATTTGGCGGACCATATCTTGCAATCGAGACTGTCAATTCTAACTTTGATATGGACGTAGAAGATTATGTAACAGTGGATTTTTTTGGACTGCCTAAAATAATAGATCGACTGGGCGGGGTGGAAATAGAAGTAAAACCTTATGAAGTAAATATTTTGAACAAGCATCTTTCAGGAATAAACAGTTTGGAAAAAGATAGGGCAGATTCACCACCTATAAGCGGTCCAGGCCTACAAGTATTAGATGGAAATCAGACTCTAGCATATTCTAGAATACGCTATGTGGGAAATAGCGATTATGAAAGAACAGAAAGACAAAGATATGTGTTAAGTCAACTATTTAAGAAAGTAAAGGCCATCTCAATAATGGATATTCCAGGCCTTGTAAATGATATATCCCCATATATAGAGACCAGCCTTACAAAAACTGAAATGATCAAACTTGGGATGGCAGGATACAGCTTAAGACATTGTAATGTAGACCAATACAGGCTACCTGTGGACGATACATTTACCTCCCAATCAATACGGGGAATGGCAGTATTAGTACCTGACATAGAAAAAAACAAGGAACTTTTACACGAGTTTATCTTCGAAAGATAAACTCGTACAAAGTTCCCTTTTTTATATGTTCTAAAATATTTTCCTTTCCACTATTCAATAATTACAGCACGGCAAGGAGTAGAACTGGTTCCGGGTATTTTTAAAGGTAAAACCGTAAGTTTTACTCTAGGCTGCGTAACCTTTTCTAAATTTACACAAGGTGCTAACATTAAAATATCCGCTTTATAAAATTCAGAAAAAAACCCTTCAGGTTTATCTAGATTCTCCCAACGTGCAATATCCGATCCTAGTATAAAGGGTTTTTTGCCTATAAGCCACATCATAGCATCATAGCTAAAATATGGAGAATTATCTAAAAATCTAGGATCCATCCAATATTTGCCCCAATGATTACCTACAAGAATAGCATCGCCTTCTTTTATATACTTACTATTTGAACTTTTTTCAAGGTCTTCAACGGTGATCTTGCTCCTCCCCGACCTATTGTCCGGATTTTTAGGTTCAATATTCAATACAACACAATCTATATTCAGCAGCTTTTCTACAGGTACGTCTATTAACAAATAACATTTATCATTGCCAAAAAAATGTGCCGGAGTTTCGAGATATGTTCCGGTTTGAGAATGCATCCCTTCAAATATTTCACAAAACACATCCCCTTCTACCCAGGGTACCTTAGGTAGGGGTTTTATTTTAAACTTTGGAAACGGAGGCTCATAATTCCACATGCCTTCTTGCATTATACCTGTAATATCAATTACTCTCGACATATCAACATCCCTCTTTTTAAACGTTTTCCATAAAGAAAAAATCAACCTGTATTAATTTTATAGATGAACAAATATGTTATCAGTGGCGGGTATTTTGAAAATAAAATCGTCGGATTTTGTTTGACGGATACATGTTTAATCGAACAGATCAACGATAATGGTTAGTTTATAGTTGTTTTATAAAAATATATTAGCATATAAAAACCTCAATGTCAATAATTAATTCAATGATTAAATTAATTATTAATGCTGGAACTTTTATTCGTATTAATAGTTGTAGACTAGGCATGATACGTGCTCACTATAAATCTAATCTATTTTATTACTTGAATTAACAATTGAAATTGGCCTTGTTTTATATTATAATAAATATATATATTTAAAGACAGTAGGTGTTTGTATGAATCCAGCAATACTAAATGAAAAAGTTAATAATACAAAAAGAATTTTAGAGCTGATAATACAAAATGGCTCTATCTCGAGACCCTCTTTAGCTACCTTAACCGGATTAAGTCCGGCAACTATCACAAATTTAACATTAAATTTATTGAATAAAAAAATAATTGTTGAAAGGGGTAAGGATGAATCAACGCTGGGCAGAAAGGCCAATCTATTAGAATTCAATAATAAATATGCCTATATCGTAGGAGTGCGACCTAGCCCTTATTTCCCAACCGATCTATACATTTCAGACCTGATGGGAAATGTAATAGATAAGCAAAGCATAAAGATCAACTTAAAAGTTGATAAACAAAACACAAGCACAGTGCTTGTAAATAATTTAATAAGCAGTATAAAAAAATTTATAGATAAGGCTCCCAACTCAATCTATAAAAAGATAATCGCTATAGGGATAGCTATACCCGGAATAGTGAATTTCAACGAATCTATATATTCACCATTATTAAACTGGATGAATCTCCCCCTCAAAGGTACAATTGAAAATGCTCTAGGTATACCTACTTTTTTAGAAAACATTGCCAGGGTAAAATCCATATATGAAACAAGACATATCGATAAAGAAAAAGATAAAAATATTATATATATATCATTAAGTCCGGGCATAGGTATGGTAAACTTCTTCGATTCCAAGATGATAAAAGGAAAACATAGTATAGCCGGGGAAATCGGACATATGACTCTAGAACCAGACGGACCTAAATGCTACTGCGGAAACAGGGGATGTTTTGAATTATATTGCGGAGAAGACAATATATTAAAAAATGCCGAAGAACTTATATTAAAAGGCAAATCTCCTATATTAGCAAGTATTATCGATAATGATCTGGAAAACCTAGATTTAAAATCATTATATGAAGCCCAAGAAAAAGGTGATATCGAAATCCATACACTGCTGACCACTGCTGGCAAATATTTAGGTTGCGCCCTTGCCAATATCGCCAATTCTTTCGATCCTGATAGGCTTATAATATCAGGAGGAATAATAGAAAAAGGCGACCTTGTATATAATTGTGCAGTAGAAGAGATGAGAAAAAGATTATTCGATATATACTCTAGAGATATAAAGGTAGAAAAACCGGTGTTAAAATCCCAAGAAATAATAAAAGCAATAGCTGCTTTTACATTATCCAAAATTGTAGACCAGATGATAAGTGGAGATATTTAATCTTAATTATATATTAAAAAAGGACTGCTAAAAAATCTGCAGTCCTTTTTTGTTCTTTTAGAAATCAAACTGGTCAACATTGTCTTCTGTAAATACAAGAGTTTCCCAGTAATAAAAGATATCGTCCTCTCGAGTGGCCTCAGGAAATCCCTCTATATTGGGATTGCCTTCCGGCATATCTACTCCATCTACTAAATTTCCAGCGATGGTAACTGCAAAGGATGCCCAATCTGCAGGGTCCCAAAGCACTGCACTTTTAGCCGCCCCACTCTCGAAAACAGGCTTTGCCAAGTTGGGTGTAGATTGACCGGTAGCATAAATCTCACCTATCTTGCCCTCCTGCTCGATAGCTTTACCTATCGGCCCTAATCCAGTAGAAACATTGCTCATTATAGCCTTTATATTAGGATGGGCTGCTATAATGTTCTGTGTAACAGCAAAACATTTTTCAGGGTTCTCATCCATCCCTTCAATAGCAACACACTTTAATTTAGGATATTTTTCAGCGATGTATTCTTCGATCCTATTGATCCTTGCCTGTAAAAACTCGTTGGTAAGAACTCCGGTCACTATGGCAAATTCACCTTCTTCTCCAATAGTATTAACCATTTCTTCTACCATAGGTACACCAAGTTCAGCTAGATCCATGATTCCGGCATAACAATCACGGCCTTCTTTTCCTATGTCCAAGTCCCAGGTAACAACCTTAATACCTTTATCTCTGGCTTCTTTAAGGACTGGCACCACTGATGTAGAGTCGCCCGATGCTACCACCAAAGCATCAACATCTTGATGAATCATATCTTGTATAAGGCTGATCAATTTAGGAGTGTCAACTTCTGGAGTCCCTGTATAAATAACATCGTAACCCATTTTCTCTCCTGCCTCTATGGCAGCCTGTTCGGCACAAGCAAAGTACGGAACACCAGACACATAGGTCAAAACAGCTATAGTACCCTTTTTTTCAGTTGATGCCTCTGTGTCTCCTTCATCTTCCCCTTCTTTTTGCTCATCATCTGTTTGGGTTTCTTGTTCTGTACCGCTAGAATCACTATCGGTAGCTTCTTGCTGTCCACAAGCTACTAATGTTAAAGCAAAAGCAATCACTAAAACAACAGCAATCACAAATCTGAAACCTTTCATTTTAATTCCTCCTATTTGTTATTATTTATTTATACAGACATGTTTGCATCACCATGTCTGATAAATAACGCCTAATTCTTTTTAGTAAGCTGTCTGAACATCAGACCTACTAACA
>JAQVDB010000103.1 GCA_028698525.1 Clostridia bacterium | reverse complement strand
CGAAGGATATGCCTACTCATCTTCTTGAAAATCCCGAGCAGTACATAACAAGATTAGGAAAATTTTTGAGAAAAACAAGTTTAGACGAGTTGCCGCAAATTTTAAACATTCTCATTGGTGATATGAGCATCATCGGTCCTCGGCCTGCTCTTTGGAATCAGTATGATTTAATTGAAGAACGTGATAAATATGGTGCGAATGATATAAAGCCGGGGCTTACAGGTTGGGCACAGATAAACGGCAGAGATGCTATTTCTATTCAAGATAAGGCGCAATACGACGGAATATATGCTAAAAATTTAAGCTTTGTTTTTGATATAAAGTGTTTCTTTTTATCAATTATTTTTGTGCTTAGAAGAGATGGCGTGCTCGAAGGCGGAGCTGCAAAGGTGAATGCCCATTCATATTCAAACGAAGTCTATGAAAAAGAAACGGTATAACTATATATTATGGCAATTAAAATAACGCAGTGTTATCAAGCTTCCTAATTATAGAAAGATGATAAAGGCAGCAATAGGGGTGGGTTAATGTTATTGGTTACAGGAATTACAGGTCATACGGGAAGATATTTTTTAAAGGAACTCATCAATCATAAATATCAAGGATTAATTCGCTGCATAGTTAGGGATACATCTGATACTTCGATGCTTGATAATAGCGTATTGAATATCGAAAAAGTTGTGGGGGACATTCGTGATGAGGCGTTTTTGGCCGAAGTCACAAAAGATGTAAGTACTATTGTTCATATCGTAAATATAAGACACACCTTGAAAGTGCTAAATGCCGCGCTTGCAAATAATGTAAAGCGTGTTATTTGTGTTCATACAACCGGTATATTTTCCAAGTTTAGAATTGCTTCCGAAGAGTATAAAATTATTGAAAGCAAAATTAAGGAACTGCTTTCTAATAACGATATTAGTGTAACAATACTAAGACCGACGATGATTTATGGCGATATGCACGATAAAAACATGAGCAGGTTTATCAAGATGATTGATAAATTAAGAATTTTTCCTGTTGTTGAACATGGAAAAAGCTTGATTCAGCCCGTAAATGCCAGAGATTTAGGCAAAGCATATTATGATGTTTTGATGACGCCAACAGAAAAATTAAAATCAGAATATATCTTGTCAGGCGAAAAACCAATTACAATGCTTGAAGCATTTAAATTGATAAGTGATAATCTTAACAAAAAAACATATTTTATAAGTTTCCCTTTAGGGCTTGGTGTATTTATTGCCAAAACCCTTAAAATAATTACAATAGGTAAAATTGATTATATCGAAAAGGTGCAAAGAATGAGTGAGGATAGGAATTTTTCTCATGAGCAAGCGACCGCTGACTTCGGATATAAACCAGAACCGTTTGAAATAGGCATAGCAAGAGAGATTAGAGAATATCTTAAAAGAATGTAGGTATGGTATAATGAAAAAGAGGATTTTAATTCTGTCGAACCATTTTATAACCTTATATAATTTTAGGAAGGAGCTTATAAAAAAAATTATAGATGAAGGGCATGAAGTATATATTTCTATGCCAAAGTCAGATGACAATGTTTTTTTTGAAGATATGGGTTGTAAGATTATTGAAACATCAGTTGACAGAAGAGGGATAAACCCTGTAGAGGACCTTAAATTAGTTACAAAGTATATAAGAATTATGAAAGATGTTAAACCGGATATAATTTTTTCTTTTACTATCAAGCCAAATATTTATGGCTCTATAGCTTCAAATATTATGAAATATAAGCAGATAAATAATATTACCGGCACAGGCGGTACCTTTTTGAAAAGAACCTTTGTAAGTGAAGTTGTAAAGTTTTTGTATAAACAATCTATAAAAAAATCTTACAAAGTATTTTTTCAAAACAGTGGCGACAGAGATTTGTTTATCAATAATAATATGGTGAAAGATAATTTTGCTATGCTCCCCGGTTCGGGTGTAAACTTAGAGCAATTTAAAATGAGCGATTTTCCGCAAGGCGGTGAAAACAATTTTATTTTCATAGGAAGGATTATGAAGATAAAAGGTATAGAACAGTATCTTCAGGCTGCAAAAATGATTAAAAAAGAACATTCAAACACAAACTTTTATGTTGCTGGCTTTATTGAAGAAGAAAAGTACAAGCCTTTAATCGAAGATTATGATAAAAAAGGTATTATTAATTACATAGGATATCAAAAAGATATAAAGTCTTGGATTGAAAAGTGCCATTGTACAATACTTCCTTCTCATGGCGGAGAAGGAGTGCCAAATGCACTGTTAGAATCTTCTGCTATGGGAAGAGTTTGCATAGCATCCAATATCAATGGCTCTAAAGATGTTATCGAAGATAAAGTAACAGGATATCTGTTCAAAGCAGGAGATGCAAATGATTTATGCCATAGTGTGAAGAATTTCTTGAATTTAAGCTATGAGGAAAAAGTAAAAATGGGCTTAGCGGCAAGAAACAAGGTTGAAAAAGAGTTTGATAGAGCATTAGTTATTGATAAGTATTTAAATGAAATAAGATGCATATAGGGTGAACCAATATGCATGGAAGGTGATGTCCTTGAATTATAAAAAAATTATCAGCAATCAAGAGATGCGAATAAAAATAATGCACCTATTAAGGTTTGTTCCAGGCTCATTAATGGTTAAATTACAGTACAAGATTAAGCTAGGCAGAAAACTTAATCTAAAAAATCCGCAAAGATACACCGAAAAACTGCAATGGTACAAATTATATTATCGAAACCCACTCATGACTCAATGTTCGGATAAATATGCAGTGCGTGAATATATTAAGTCTAAAAATCTAAGTCATATTTTAAATAGGCTTTATGGTGTGTATGACAATGTTGAGCAGATAGATTTAAATCTGCTGCCTGAAAAATTTGTGCTAAAAACAACAAACGGAAGCGGAACTAATTACTTTTGTGAGGATAAAGCAAAGTTTTCATTAGATGATGCAAAACAACATCTTGCCACTTGGTTGAAAAGGGATGTTTATTCTGCGGGTCGTGAATGGTCCTATAAAGATGTGTTGCCACGAATTGTTGTTGAGGAATATTTAGAAGATAAGGATAATCCTTTTGACGGTATTAACGATTATAAATTTTTATGTTTTAATGGCAATGCCAAATATATAGTGCTTGATGTTGACCGTAAGGTAAACCATAAAAGAAACATCTATGATACCGACTGGCGCCTAATAGATGTGACTACGGATAAACCGAACATTACTGAACATATTCCAAAGCCTGAAGGCCTGGATGAAATGTTAAAGATTGCAAACATACTTTCAGAGGATTTTCCTTTTGTGCGGGTTGATTTATACTGGGTTAATGGTAAAGCTTATTTTGGGGAGCTTACTTTTTATCCCTGGACAGGCTATGTTAAATTTAACCCTGATGAGTTTGACTTTACTCTAGGAGAGCAGTTCATATTGCCATTTTAACTAGGAGTGATATAGGTGGGCTTAACGAACAAGAAAATTTTAAAAAGATTAGTCGCTTTCGTTAATAACGACTTACTTAACTTGTATTTAAATTATACATATAAGAAACAAATAAAGATGAAACTTAAGAAAACCGACTTTATTGATTCTAATTATAAACGACACATTAAAGAATACTGGAATAGATATAACCTAAGAATTAATTTAGATTGGCACAAGTGGTATTATTCGAGGAATGGAATCAAGGATGTAAGATATATTCCAGAGTATATTTACTACTGTTATATAGAGTCTTACTTTAACAGGGCTACTTTAAATGAAGCATATTCTGATAAAGCAATTCATAATATTTTGTTTAGCGATATAAAAAGACCAACTACAATAGCTAAAAATGTAGGTGGGGTCTTTTATGATGATAAATTTGATTTGATTTCATTAGATGAAATTATTGATCATTACAACAAAAAGAAAAAGATAGTTATAAAACCAACTATCGAAAGCGGCGGTGGCAGAAATATATGCTTTATAGACAATGAAGAAATCGCTGATACGCATTGTGAGTTAATCAGGATAATTACTGAATTTAAACAAGACTTTATAATTCAAGAAGTAATAGATCAGCATCCAGAACTAAAAGTTATTAACCCACAATCCGTAAATACAATAAGAGTTATGTCAATATTTTTAAATGGCAAAGTGCATATAATTTCCCCAAGATTAAGAATGGGGGTAAATGGCTCTAAAGTAGATAATGTCTCGGTAGGGGGTCTTTCATGTGGGATTATGGAAGATGGAAGATTAAGAAAATATGCCTTTGATACTTTTGGGATATGTTTTGAAAAACATCCCCAAGGATTTGTATTTGAAGGGAAGAGAGTACCTTCATATGATAAAATAGTCAATATTATTAAAAAAGAACATATTAAATTTGGACATTTTAAATTGATTTCATGGGATTTTGCAGTAGATATTAATGCTGAACCAATACTAATTGAAATTAATTTAAGGTTTCAGGGAATAAATGGTGGACAACTTTGTAATGGGCCGCTATTTGGTGATTTAACCGATGAAATCCTTAGAGAAGTTTTTACAAATAAATGTAATGTGAAAGTACCATTGACTAAAGAAGTATCAAGTAGAATATAAAATGTATATGGGGTGTATAAATGAATTGCATTAGAGTATTACATGTTCTAGGGACACTTGATTCTGGTGGTGCAGAAAGTAGAACAATGGATATATATAGAAAAATTGATCGGGAAAAG
>JAQVDB010000102.1 GCA_028698525.1 Clostridia bacterium | reverse complement strand
CAGCAACTTATTGACCAAATAATCAATGCCCTGCCTTTCTATCTTAAAGATCGATTGCAGTTGGTTGCGTGATTATATTCATTTTTCAAGGTTCATCACCACAATAGTGGTGGGAAAGTTGAGTTAAACTAATTATAAACACCCCTACTATTGTTCCAAAAACAGTTCCCTTACCTCCGCTAACACTTGTACCTCCAATAATCGCTGCCGCAGCGGCATCCAATAATAGAGTTCCTGAAATGTTCGGCACAACCGTTCTAATGCGTGCTATAGTTATTATTGCAGCTACGCTGGCATATATGCCTCCAAACATGTGAACTAATATCCTGCACCTATCGATATTGATGCCTGCTTGTTTCGCTACTGAAGCATTGCCTCCGATAGCATACCAATAGGTTCCTAAACGTGTCTTATTAAGAATAAAGGACGTTACCAATATCATAATTACTAATATAACAAATGGCATTGGAATCCCTAAAATATCTCCAGATCCTATATATATAATATCGGCTTTTGTCAATTTAGGAGCGCTGGCTTCTCCGATAATCATAGTCAATCCTTTAATAATAGACATCATCGCTAATGTCGCAATAAAAGGTTGAATCTTCATTTTAGTTATAATTGATCCATTTACTAGACCGATCAATGCTCCTATTACTAAAGCACAGAAAATCAGCACCACCAAATTCTGGCTAGTTGACATATATATCTTTGTAGCCGCTACTCCTGCAAGTGCTACTGTTTCACCTACTGTGAAGTCAAGTGCTCCAGTTATTATTATTGCCATTATTCCAAGCGAAACAATGCCAACTGCTGCATTCTGTTGCAACAATAAATATATTGATTCCAATTCTAAAAATGCACTTGAAATAATAGAAAATACAACATAGAGCCCTATTAATATCATTAAAGGAATAATTTGTTCGGTTGAGAAGCTTTTTGTTTTTATTTGTATATCATTAAGTTTTGTACTATTCATCATCCGCTAACCATTCTACATATCAGCTTAATTGGCTAACATGCTTTTCCTTTCTTTGAGATTTTTTCCATTCTAACAAATTAGCTATAAACTTATATAACTATCATTCAATTACAGAGCTACTTTTTAGTGGACGATAAGTTATATATATACACAGTTCCTAGCCTATCCTCTGAAGCAATTGCTAACTTCTTGCCATCTTTACTTATAGAACAGCATGATAATACATTATTTGCTAGGGACGCAAGCGTTCCCCTTGAAGAACCATGCTTAATATTTCCTTTAAGTATAAGCCCATTTTCATCATCATATTTAAACACCATTCCTAAATCAGAAACGTCTCCAGCAACACCATAAACCGTTTTTTTATCTGGCGTAGATGATAAAGCACGTACAGGTCCATTGTAACCTGCCATCCCCAAAGAGTACACTCTATCACTATCACAAATAGCAAGTAGTCCGTCGAGCGTTCCAATAAGAACCCGGTCTTTTGTTAATGGTGTACACACAGTAGGAACTGCTTTAAATTGCCTGCCTGGATAACTAGGTAGAACAGAATCCGCACAGGTACACTTTTTCGGTTCAACTGACTTACATAACCATTTTACATAGTCATTATCAAGATTATCTAACTTATCAATAAATTCGATTCTTTCATTCACGATTTTAAACCCAAACTTCCTTTCTTTCCCGCAAATTCCATGCAGTGCATTATCATCATCCCACACAATCCCAGTCACACCAGAGTTTTCAATGTCATCTGGGGCAAGCTTGCGCCAGATACGAAACGCTGTATCAAGATTACCATCAAACGTATGTGGATTTGCTGCCGAAATCCTCGCTTGATCGTCAAATATTTTTGCATAACCATCAATATCTTTAGCATTAGGCCAAAACATCTTGTCTTCTAGTTCTTCCGGTGCAACCTTTTTCATATCTGTCATGGTAGGCTCGAATTCATTTAAGTCTATAGTCATGATAGATGCAGGAGCTTGGCCGTGGTTTGTTTCCACAATCACCATTAAATCATCATGAATGAACAACTCACTCATGCAACAAAATACACGCTTTGTTGTACCTACTATTCCTATCCACTCAGGTTTTCCGCCATTCAGTATGTCCCACCTAAACAGGGAGCCAGGTTGTGACGGCAGGGAAGTTTCAGATCCATCATTACAGGAACTTACATGATACCAAAGTACCCCGTTGCTATCAAAATCAATCCCAAAAACTCCATTGCGGTTTTCTGTTATTGCATATCTTGGCGTTGGAAGATACGGCCCCATATTTTCTATTTTGCCAGTCCTGGTATCAAGAGCAATTATGTCAGGTCCATACATTATAGAAAAATATATTCTCCCGTCAGGCCCAATTTTACCCGCTGCAATGTTTCCAAAACTTTCTCCAAAAGTATAATTATCACCGTAACTATAAAAAGGTACCCTATAATTCATATCAATTACTTTTTGTTTATCTGTATCTATCTTAAACATATATCCTGATTTAGTTGCAGAATAAATATTTCCATCAGGACCTAAAACCATTCTAAAGCTATGACCTTCTGACACCTGCCCCAAATCTATTACGGTCTTGTCATCAAACGAATATCTATATAAATGACCTCGCATAAAACCTAAAGAGTATAAAGCATTATGCTTTGGATCATATATTGAACCATATAGTGATTCCCTTGGAACAGGGATTCCCAAATTACTTGTCTCTTTGGTTTTCGGATCATAAACCACAATATTAGATCCAGCAAAACCTTCCCATATATGCCCATAATGTTGTTCAGGTAACCAGGTAGGGTGAGATGGAGCACGATCTGTCGAATGTGTTGTCATAGCTAACTTCCCATTATTTAAAAAAGATATAGAAGTATGAAACTTGCTAGCCCGCATTGCTCTCTCCTGAGGCAATATTACTTTCTCAACTTCAAAAAGTTTTTTCCCTTGATTGGTTTTAGGATCATATTCATAAAGGCGTGCATATCCACACAATGTAAGCTCACTCGATAAAGACATGTACATTTTACCATTGGGACCTACATTACTATCCCAAATCGAGTTATTCGGTTCACTTTCAAACATATATTGTTTTACACCCTTCTGGGACATCAACTTGAAGTCCTCAGAACCTTTAAAAAGGTAAGTATTCATAAATATCCTCCTCATTAATTATTTAAATAAGCTGTTAAATTTGCATGCGGCCTTATATTTATAGATAATCAATTTCAAAACAAATGTTCCTAGTGAAAGACTTTGCCCATACAAAACCTCTCGTTTTGCTTGAATGAATATTCTCATAATTGGGAATTGTTTTGTGCGATTTGCAAAACGCACTCATATTCTTATAATCATATTTGTATGCGCTTTTTTGAACCTTTTCCATGTATTTCATGGAGATATATCAATATCTTTGTTTCATTATTGGATGAACGTTTGAGCGCTCGGACTACCTTGCCAAATCTTGATTCATTAGCTATCCCAGCAAACTGTTTAAGCATTTCGACTTGTCAATACTTCCAATGTATTATTTAAATATCTACAACAACATATAATATATTCCTGCATATTTTAACACATCACATTCTCTAGATAATGCTATAAAGTATGGTAACCATTTTATTTATTATTGTTTTTATTTCCTTACAATCTACCATGTATTGTTATTTTGCGATAATTTTGATAGAAAACACGAACTTTATACACATAAAAAATTGCCCATGCTTTTTATCTTTATTTAGATAACTTTGCTACTAGTGTCTTTAAATTAGAACCTTAAAATTCACCAAAACCGAACGAATATTTTCAATATTCCAACTTCACCTCCCATGATTTAATCTAATGCTGTTTTTGGTATAATGATAAAAAGAGTGATTTTTAGGAAATTAGAATATTTTAATAAAAGAAACGGCTCATATAAGGCATTCGTTGTCCTTAAATATAACTATAGGGATACTTGCCTGTTAGATAGTAGTCCAAAATGCATTTTTTATACTGTCAATCTTATCAATAGATAGTATAGCACTAAGTTGAATTTATGTCAATATCTTATCGTTGAATTTATTTCATCGTATATCAGGAGAGGATTTTATGGGTAATAACGAAAGAAAACATCTAGAAAAATATAATAAATCTGATAAATTTGCAGTAAATGAATTTATTGTTTTTCGAACTAATCAATTAAACTTAAGACAAGCCGACCTAGCTAATACTACAAATATAGATAAAGCAATTATTTCTAAATATTTTAATAAAAAACGTATACCCACTGATAAAGACTTGCGAAAACTATCCAAACCACTCAAAGTATCAGAAGAAGTCTTGTTAATGCTGGGCGGATACATAATGCCACCAAAAAACCAAAAAAGAATAATTGACGAATTGGAAACTATAAAAAAAGAATTAAATAAATACACCGAAAATATAAAACTACAAGAAAAACTGGAAGATGCAAATTTGAAAAAATACATGCATGAAGAAATAAAGCTAAACAAGAAGGAGAAAGAATTTATACAGGAATACATGGAATTCATAAAGTATAGGCGTGAAAGAGGCAACAAATAAGGAGAATCCGTTATTCGACAAAATAATTTAATAGTATACATATATTGACAAATCCTCTCAAATATAGAATAATAGTCATATGTCAAGTTGGGGAGGATTTTTTAATGAAAAAGATAATAACTATAATATTATGTGTAGTATTGATATTGGTAGCCTGTG
>JAQVDB010000101.1 GCA_028698525.1 Clostridia bacterium | reverse complement strand
GTGCTTTTTCCACCCTCATCATATTGATCGTTGTGTCTATAGCATCTATATCTTATTATGTGACAGGAAATATGGTGGAAAAAAATTCAGGGGAATATGTTTATCAGCTGGTAAAACAAGTTAATTATAATATACAGTATTATCTTGACAATGTAGAAACAATTTCAAAGAACATCTATTATAACAAGACTATAAGGGATTATCTAGAGGGACGTTATTCTGATGAGATTCTCATAAAAGAAGAGATAGCTAACTATCTGAGCAACTTTGTTTTTTCTAGAAATGATATTTTGAACATATTTATATTTGCAGCTGATTCAGATCGAGTGATAGCCAGCGATACAGGAGCCAAAATAAAAGATTATGTTGATTTTAAAAATCAGCCCTGGTATATAAAGGCCATGGATACTGATTCAATAGCAGTTTCTGAATCCCATGTTCAGAATATAATTGAGGGGCAGTATAAATGGGTGGTATCTTGTAGTTACGCCTTGAAAAATCATGATGAATCCCGAAATATAGGAGTTTTATTGATAGACCTAAATTTTAATTTGATCGACGACATGTGTAGAAAGATACAATTAGGGAAGAAGGGGTATGTGTTTATATTGGATTCGGAAGGAAATATTGTATATCACCCCAAACAGCAGTTGCTTTACAGCGATCTTAAAAAAGAGGAAATAGATCTAATCATGGATTCTCCTGATGGTAATATTGTAGTGGAAGAGGAAGGCTTGAAAAAGCAATATACCATCACCACATCGGATTATTCGGGCTGGAAGGTGATAGGGGCTGTATATATAGATGATATTTCGGATTATATGCCTATATTGAGAAACTTCTTTTTGATAATGGGTATAATTTCATTGGTAATTGCGATATTTTTATCTATACTTATAACTAGGCAGATATTGTATCCGGTGAATGAGCTTACAGATGCCATGAATCGCTTTGAGGATGGGGAAATGGATGTGAGTATAGATATAAAAAAGAACAATGAGATAGGGGATTTGGGCAAGACATTCAATCATATGGTCAGAGTGATCAATAACCTGATAAAGCAGAACCAAAAAGAACAAGAACAGATAAGAAAGAGCGAGCTTAAGGCTTTGCAGGCACAGATAAATCCCCATTTTTTATATAACACCTTGGATTCTATAGTGTGGATGGCAGAGGCAAAGGATTATGAAAAGGTTACCACAATGACTTCCTCTCTGGCCAAGCTTTTTAGGATAAGTATAAGCAAGGGCAGGCAATTTGTGCCTATATATAAAGAGATAGAGCATGTTATAAATTATTTAAAGATACAAAAGATCAGATATTCAAATAAGTTAGATTATGAAATAAATGTAGAGCCTGAAGTGATGAAGTATGAAACTATAAAGCTTATACTACAGCCTATAGTGGAAAATGCCATATATCACGGCATTAAGAATATGACTGAGCCTGGGAAGATAGTCATCACAGGAAGCAAAAAAGGCGATAGGATATTGTTTGAAGTAAAGGATAATGGGGTTGGGATGAGCCAAGAGACTATAAAGAAGCTATTTGACCCCGATTTAAAAAAGACCTCAAAACTAAGCGGAGTAGGCATTAAAAATGTTGATGAACGGATAAAATTATACTTTGGAGAACAATATGGTTTGGAAATACAAAGTGAGATATATGAAGGTACAAGTGTCAGGATTTGGCTTCCAGTGAGGGCATCCGGGAGGAGTGAACAACTTGAAGATGAAATATAGGATTGTTTGCTTTATACTGATTGCAGTTCTGGTTATTTTGGGCATATTGTATGTTATCAATAGATTAAATTACAATGATATTGGGGAAAACGTAGTTTATGTAGTGCTGAAATCCATAGACTCAAAATTTGAATTCTGGCAGACCGTTAAAATGGGAGCAGAAACTGCAGCGATCGAGATGGGCATTCCTATAGTTTTTACCGGTACTATGAAAGAGACCGATGTAGATGAACAGATTGAGATACTGAAAGACTTGATACCTAAAAAGCCTAGAGCAATAGTACTTCCGGCATCTGATTATGAAAAGGTTGCTCCGGTAGGGGAAGAGATTATAAAGGCTGGAATCACCTTGGTTATGGTGGACTCTGATATAAATACTCAGATGTGTAAAAGTTTTGTGGCCACCAATAATATACAGGCTGCGAGACAGGCCGCGGACGAGATGGCTCGGTTGTTGGAGGGCAAAGGTAAGGTGGCGATAATGGCACATGTAGAAGGTGTATCCACTGCTATAGAGAGGGAGCAAGGATTCAGGGAACAGATGAGAAAATATGAGGATATAGAATTGATTGAAAAGACTTGGTTTAGCAATGGCGATGAAGATATAGGGTATAGAGAGACATTCAAGATGTTAAAAGAGCATCCCGATATAGACGGAATATTCGGTTCCAACGAAAAGACAGTCATGGGGATTGCAAGTGCCTTACAGAAACAAGGTAAGGGAGGCAAGATAAAACTAGTAGGTTTTGATTGCAACACCGATGAGGTGCAATTTATTGAAAAAGGGATACTCCATGCGGTTATGGTGCAGAAGCCTTTTAATATGGGCTATCTAGGGGTTAAAGAGGCGATTGAAATAAGCAAAGGTTTGAAAAAACCGGAATATGTGGATACAGGGACAGTATTGATAAATAAGGACAATCTGTATACACCTGAAAATCAAAAGCTACTTTTTCCCTTTGTGGATTAAATTTTATATCAATATTTTGCAATGTTTGAATAAAATTATCCTTATAGTATAATATTCAATTAGATGAATTTCTAGATTTTAAGACAAGTATTTAAACTATCTATATAACAATCTATAAATCAATAGAAATGAGGTAGATAACGTGAGTTTGGAACAATTGGTGAAAATATCAAATTATTATGGAGAAAAACCTGAATTTGTGTTGGCAGGTGGAGGCAATACATCATATAAAACAGACGAGCATTTATACATAAAAGGTTCTGGAACTACTCTAGCAGACATTACAGAACAAGGTTTTGTTAAGATGAATAGAAGCGCCCTTGCCAAAATGTGGGAAAGGCAATATTCCAAGGATAACGATGAACGGGAGGCCCAAGTCCTTGAGGATTTAATGGATGCACGTGAAAGGATTGAATATAATAAGAGACCAAGTGTTGAGACTTCTTTGCACGATCTATTCAGCCAAAGATATGTAGTGCACACCCATCCTGCTTTGATAAATGGTATCACATGTAGTCAACAGGGGAAAAATGCGGTAGAGAGACTTTTTAAGGATGAGGCAATATGGGTAGATGCCACAAAGCCTGGATATATTTTGGCAGCTGCGGTAAGAGAAGAGATCAAAAAATATAGAGAAAAGTTTTCCAAAGACCCTGATATTGTATTTTTAGGCAATCATGGCATTTTTATAGCGGCTGATACTATTGAAGAAATCAAGAAAATAACCGACTATGTGGTAAATAAGATAAAGGATGAAATAAAAAACCAACCAGATTTTTCTCAAGTTCAGTTTGACAGACAGAGGGCAGCTGAAATAGCTCCTGCCATAAGGATGCTTCTGAAACAAGAGAATAGGGGCTCAATTGTAACTTTTAGAACGAACAAGCAAGTAATGGAGCTTGTCAAGGATGAACAAAGCTTTGCTCCAGTTTCATCGGCATATTCTCCTGATCACATAGTTTACTGTAGATATCAGCCCTTGTTTATACCTTGTTTTGAGGATATCGATGAGCAATACGATGTGATAGAAAGCAAGGTAAAGGAATATAAGGACAAAAATCAGTTCATGCCTAAGATAATTGCGGTGCAGAATCTGGGATTCTTTGCTCACGGGGAAAACAAGAAAAATGCAGATATAGCTGCAGATGTGTTCATGGACGCGGTAAAAATATCAGTTTATACACAGGCCTTTGGAGGTCATAAATTCTTATCCGATGAATTGATTAGATTTATAAATGAATGGGAAGTGGAGTCCTACAGGAGTAAGATAGGACTGGCAGTAGATGATACAAAAAGATTGTCCGATAAAATTGCTATTGTGACTGGGAGTGCCCAAGGGTTTGGTAAAGGGATAGCCGAGGAGATGGTAAAACAGGGTGCCAATATGGTTATAGCTGATTTAAACTATCCCATGGCGGAAGAAAATGCAGCCAATCTGACTGGTTTATATGGGAAGGGTAGGGCCATAGCTGTAAAGGTAAATGTGGCAGATGAAAAGGATGTAAATGACATGGTGATAAATACCGTTCTAGAATATGGAGGATTAGATGTATTTGTCAACAATGCAGGAGTGGTAAGGGCAGGCAGTTTAGAAGAGATGAATGTAGAGGATTTTGATTTTGTTACCAAGATAAATTACAATGCTTATTTTATATGTGCAAAATATGCATCTAAACCTATGAAAATACAACATAGATTTAACAAAGAATATTTTATGGATATAATACAGGTAAATTCAAAATCCGGTCTTGCAGGAAGCAATAAGAACTTTGCATATGCAGGTAGTAAATTTGGGGGTGTAGGTTTGACACAAAGTTTTGCCCTTGAGCTGGTAGAATACAATATAAAGGTAAACTCTGTATGTCCGGGTAATTTCTATGATGGCCCCCTATGGTCTGATCCGGAAAAGGGGTTGTTTGTACAATATCTCCAAGCAGGTAAAGTGCCGGGGGCAAAAACTGTAGAGGATGTAAAGAAGGCCTATGAAGCAAAAACTCCTATACGAAGAGGATGTACCGTTAAAGATGTTGCGAAAGCCATATTTTATATAATAGAACAAGAATATGAAACGGGGCAGGCAGTGCCTGTGACAGGTGGGCAGATAATGTTGAATTAAATATATTATTTCATAGCT
>JAQVDB010000100.1 GCA_028698525.1 Clostridia bacterium | reverse complement strand
ATTCAGTTAGGTGAGGCTACTATACAGAAAAATGCCACTGTCCAGAAACGTCGAGAGACGCCAACGGGCCAACAGACATTATCGGTTTAAGGTATTGTCAAATGTGGCTGGTTTATTTGACCTACGCTGTATAGTGCTAAAACTCAACGAGTTGAAGTGTGTTATGCTTTATCTGGTAAAGCCTTTCATTCGTTGAAAGGTTTTTTTTGTTTAAATAAGGAGGTGATGGTTATGGATTCTGATCCTTTACCTGGAAAATATAATATTTATTTGAATAGTTCACTGAAAATGAAGAACCATAATCATCATATTGATGTTGATGGTGGTGGCTCTTGCTGAAAAAGGAGGTTTTTACAATGCTAAGTGATATTACAAATCTGGTGAAACAGGGTAAATTCGTACAAGCGAGAGATGAAATAACTAAGATGAATGTGGTAGATTTAGCACAATCATTAGAAACACTGCAACCCCACACTGCTCTTGTTATTTTCAGGTTGATGCCTAAAGAAATAGCCGCTGAGGTTTTTTCATATATGTCATTCGAACAAAAGCAATTTATTATCGAGTCCATCACTGACAAGGAAATAAAAGGCATAATAGATGAGCTTTTCTTTGACGATACTGTGGATTTTATTGAGGAAATGCCTGCAAATGTAGTGAAAAGGGTACTGAAAAATACTAGCGAAAGCAAGCGAAAGCTTATAAATCAGTTTTTAAAATACCCTGATAATTCGGCAGGCAGTTTGATGACTATAGAGTACGTGGACCTAAAAAAAGAGATGACGGTTAAGGATGCACTTGAGCATATAAGAAAGACCGGCATTGATAAGGAAACTATAGATATTTGCTATGTTATGAATAAAAACCGAAAGCTGGAAGGTGTCTTACCTATAAGGAAACTGATATTAAATGAAGAATCTGTAGTTATAAGGGAAATAATGAATACAAATTTTATCTATATTCATACCCATGATGATCAAGAGGATATAGCGTTGCTGTTTAAAAAATACGATCTTTTGGTGATGCCTGTGGTAGACAGTGAAAACAGGTTGGTAGGAATTATAACTATAGATGACATAGTGGACATAATTGAACAGGAAAATACGGAAGACTTTCAGAGGATGGCTGCTATGCAGCCCTCGGAAGAAGAATATCTTAAGACAGGGGTTTTTGAACTTGCTAAACACAGGATAATATGGCTTTTGGTTTTGATGATATCGGCCACAGTTACTGCAGGTATAATAAACAAGTATGATATGATTTTACAGTCTGTGGTCGTGCTTGCGGCGTTTATACCTATGCTTATGGATACAGGCGGAAATGCCGGTTCACAATCGGCTACCCTCATAATAAGAGGACTTGCTTTGGAAGAGATACAGATAAAGGATATTTTAAAAGTGATTTATAAAGAATTCCTAGTAGGAGCCATAGCAGGCCTTGTTCTAGCAGGGGCTAATTTTGTTAGATTGCATTTTGTGGGCAAAGCGGATATAAAAGTGAATTTAACTGTATGTATAAGCTTATTTTTAACAGTGATTATAGCCAAAGTGGTAGGAGGTGTGCTGCCTATATTAGCAAAAAAATTTCGGTTAGATCCGGCGATGATGGCAGGTCCTCTCATTACCACCATTGTGGATGCCACCGCCTTGCTGATCTATTTTTCAATTGCAACTTGTCTCTTAGGTATATGATAAATATGAAATGTGTAAAACAATAATAGATGAGGATCCTATAAAAGATATAGCTTTTTAGTTATTTTGTACTAAATTCAAATTATAAGAAGGAATTTTAATAAATATGAAGAAATTAAATATTATGTCTTTAATTAGCAATAGATGCTCTAATAATGATAAAAATTAACAACAATTAATGATAAAAATTAACAACAATTTATTTTTCATAAACAAGGGGGATTAATATGAGGAAGCGGGGAGGATATAAATGAGAATTAAGCTGGATAGTATTGATGGAAGCCATATGGCTTTTTACTATTGCAGCCCGGAACACCTTGCAATAAATGCATTACAATATTTAAAGGAAGGAGAGGAGAGAAAGCAAAAGCTATATATTTATATGGATCCTTTATTGTTTGGGAAATTGAATCAATTATTTGAAAAGCTGGGCGATGGCTGCAATATTGAACATCTTTATCTAGAACAATTAATTCAAGGCTATAAAGCAGACGGCATTCAAAAGCTGAGGGGACACATTAATGAGTTGGTATGGGAATGTCGGAGAGACAGATATGAGGGTATAAGGGCAATTGTTCAGGTTGCTTTTGCCATAAAACAGACTTCTAAAGAGGATTTTTTAAACTTTGAAGAAGTTATAACCGGAATTATTGAAAACACAGCTTTTTCACTGATGTGCACTTATGATTTTTATGATTTTATAACTAAAAAGCAAATAATTGATAAAGAAGTGATCAAAAAATCCTTAAAAACCCATCCCTATATTTTGAACCAATTTTCAATAAAAGTGAATACAATATAATATATCTCCTCTAAAACAATAAATTTTACAATATTGTATATAATTGAATTATGTTGTTATAGCGATTTTAGAATTGGGTATTTATTAATTACAAGAAGTCTTATTCAAGTCTTACGGACGAATATAAAATATATAAATAGGAGGGTCAACCATCAAAAATGATGTGAAACAATCATTGTATGTTCTTAACAAGAACATAGAGGGCTTGAGACAGGAATTATATTCGTTGATGAATAAAAAGGATAAGTCTGATCAAAGCATAATACTTATAAGTCAGGAATTGGATAAACTGCTTGTAGAATACCACAGATTAATGAAAAAAAGATAGTATCAAATGGGCTCTTTCTTGAATTTAAAAGATAGAGCTTTTTTGTATTTTTGTTATAGTATCTATAATAATAGGATTTAAAAGCAATTGCTTATTGACTTTTTATCCAAATACCTATTAGAATAAGTATATTGTGTAGCTTTTTAGGTGGTACACTTGTTTATCAGGCTACAAGGCAAAACAATCTATTTAAGTGAGGTGGAGGAACTTTGTCAAATACAAACAACAAAAAGAATGGCTGGGCGCTGATACCTTTAGCCGTTTTCTTGGTATTATATCTTGTTACTTCTATAATAATAGGAGATTTTTACAAAATGCCTGTAACAGTGGGATTTTTGGCAGCAGCTGTTGTAGCTATAGCTATGAACCCAGGGGAGACTATAAATAAAAAGATAGAAATTTTCTGTGAAGGGGCGGGCAATAATAATATTATTTTGATGATACTTATATTTTTTCTTGCAGGTGGCTTTGCCCAAGTAGCTAAGGATATGGGAGCAGTGGATTCTACTGTAAACTTAGGTCTCAGTTTCATGCCTGGAAATGTACTTATTGCAGGGATTTTTATTATCGGGTGTTTTATTTCATTATCAGTAGGTACTTCGGTAGGTACTATTGCTGCACTGGCCCCCATGGCAGTAGGAATAGCAGAAAAGACAGGAATGCCGTTAGGGTTGGCCCTTGGTGCAGTTGTCAGCGGCGCAATGTTTGGAGATAATCTTTCCATGATATCTGATACTACCATTGCTGCAGCAAGGACTCAAGGTAGTGAGATGAGAGACAAATTTAAGATGAATTTCTCTATTGTTTTACCGGCGGCTATACTCACCGCTTTTATATTTATATTTATGAAGGCAAATGGAGGAGGCATACTGAACGGTTCTTATGACTACAATGTATGGAAGGTGCTCCCTTATATTGCCGTATTGGTAGCTGCGTTGGCAGGGGTAAATGTGATGATAGTGCTAACAGGTGGAATTGTATTTGCAGGTATCATAGGAATAGCCACCGGCTCATTTGATATATGGGGCTTTGTACAGGCTATTGGAGATGGAATGCTGGGAATGTCTGAAACCATAATAGTTTCTCTGTTAGTGGGAGGTATTGTGGAGATTATAAAACACAATGGGGGCATTGCGTTTCTGCTGGACTTTATTACAAAGAGGATAAAGACAAGAAAAGGAGCAGAGCTAGGCATTGCCGCTCTGATAAGCGCTGTGGATGTGTGCACTGCTAATAATACTGTTGCTATAGTTATGGCAGGGCCATTGGCAAAGGATATAGCGGAAAAATATGATATAGAGCCTGCTAGAAGCGCAAGTATATTGGATACTTTCTCCTGTTTTATGCAGGGAATCATACCATATGGAGCTCAATTATTAATAGCTGCAGGTGTAGCCGAAAAGGCTATATCCACTGTAGAAATTATGAAATACCTATACTATCCATACCTGATGGGTATATGCGCACTTGGTGCTATATTATTCAACTTCCCAAGAGTAAAACGTACAACGACACAAGGGGACGGTTCTTCTGTGTCGTAGTAAAAAACAGCGCGAGGAGATGGTTTACTCGTGCTGTTTTTATTATTTTATATATTCATTTAGGATTTTATTTGTTTCATTATTTATCTTTTCCACATCGATGGATTGGATGAAATTATCATTCAGTTTATACTTTTGTTTTAAGCTTATTATCCTGTATACACTTTGATCAATTCTTTGCCGTGAAATATCACCCTGTTCTACCGCGGTTTTTAATGCTTTGATTATTGCGACTTGATCATGGTAACCATGACACACTAGAATAATATCACTGCCTGCATTGACAGCTTTTATTGCTGCTTGCCCTAGATCCATATTTTCAGTGATAGCTCCCATAGTCAAATCATCGCTGATAACTACTCCATCAAAATTCATATGGTGTCGCAACAGATCAGTTATGACTGCTTTTGACAGCGAGGATGGATTGTCGGCATCAATATCAGCGATCAATATATGTGCAACCATGACTACATCAGCACCGTTTTTTATTGCCTCATCAAAAGGAACTA
>JAQVDB010000099.1 GCA_028698525.1 Clostridia bacterium | reverse complement strand
GGCTCATTAAAAGTAAAAAAGTGATAGGAAATCGGGTACTCCTTAAAAGGAGGTAATTCAGCCGCAGATTCCCCTACGGCTACCTTGTTACGACTTAGCCCCAGTCATAAGCATTACCTTAGTTGCCCCATCCAGCTAACTTATAGCACGAGCGCTTTCGTACTATGAGTTAGCGGGACAAGACACCTTCGAGTATTACCTACTTCCGTGGCTTGACGGGCGGTGTGTGCAAGACCCGAGAACGTATTCACCGCAGCATGGCTGATCTGCGATTACTAGCGAATCCAACTTCATGTGGGCGAGTTTCAGCCCACAATTCGAACTGAGATTGGTTTTGAAGGATTAGCTCCACCTTGCGGTTTGGCTTCCCGTTGTACCAACCATTGTAGCGCGTGTGTCGCCCAGGACATAAGGGCTATGCGGACCAGACATCATCCCCTCCCTCCTCCCCGTTTTACCGAGGCAGTTTCCTAAGACACTTGTAACATAGGATAGGGGTTGCGCTCGTTTCGGGACTTAACCCTACATCTCACGACACGAGCTGACGACGGCCATGCAGCACCTGTGTATCACCCTCGAAGGCTACCTCTGTCTCTAGAGGTATGCAGATACATGTCAAACCCTGGTAAGGTTCTTCGATTACCATCGAATTAAACCACGCGCTCCTCCGCTTGTGCGGGTCCCCGCCAATTCATTTGAGTTTTAACCTTGCGGTTGTACTTCCCAGGCGGGATGCTTAACGTGTTAACTGCGACACTTAACTCTTCCATCTAAAAATCCGAAGACATTAAACAGTTGAGTCAAACATCTAGCATCCATCGTTTACGGTGTGGACTACACGGGTATCTAATCCGTTTTGCTACCCACACTTTCGAGCCTTAGCGTCAGAATATAGCCAGTGAATCGCCTTCGCCTCTGGTGTTCTTCCGAATATCAACGTATTTCACCACTCCACTCGGAATTCCATTCACCCCTCTATATCTCAAGCATAACAGTATCCAAAGCTTTTCCACGGTTGAGCCGTGGACTTTAACCTCAGACTTATTAAGCCGCCTACGCATCTCTTTACGCCCAATAACTCCGGACAACGTTCGTACCCTACGCATCACCGATGCTTCTGGCACGTAGTTAGCAGGTACTTATTCAAGAGGTACCGTCATCTATTCGTCCCTCATAAAAGGAGTTTACAATCCGAAGACCTTCCTCCTCCACGCTGTGTCGCTGCGTCAGGGTTGCCCCCATTGCGCAAGATTCCTAATTGCTGCCTCCCGTAGGAGTATGGACCGTGTCTCAGTTCCATGGTGGCTGAACATGCTCTCACACCAGCTACCCGTCTTAGCCTTGGTGAGCTTTTACCTCACCAACAAGCTGATAGGACGCAGGCCCCTCTTAAAGCGCCGAAACTTTACTCTAAAACACCGAAGTGATTAGAGACCATCGAGTATTACCCCATCTTTCGATGAGCTGTTCCCGACTTTAAGGCAGGTTACCTACGTGTTACTCACCCGTTTGCCACTAACACGCAATCCTATAACCGCAAGCGGTTATAGGTTAGCGGTTCGTTCGACTTGCATACCTAAGGCACACAGCCAACGTTCATCCTGAGCTATGATCAAACTCTCATTGAAAAACGTTTTTTGTATTGCACTAGAATACAAAGGATACATAGTATCCTAAAAATTTACAGACCTAAATCTGACCAATCAACGTTATTATTGGGTTTTATTGTTTCAAATGAATTGTATAGGACTTAAAAAGCACTACACAATAAAAATCAAAATTGTTTTGATTTCCTACCACTCTTCAACTTTTAAGGAGCCTCTGAGCTAGAAATAAACATAACGATAATTATGTTCTTTATCGTATATTCAAGTAACTATTATATGAAAATCTTTATATTACCTGATTACCGTTTTCCCAAACTCGTGCGTGATTGTAACACAATCAATATCCATATGCAAGGGTTTTTATACAAATGTTTTTACCTATTCTTGGCCTCAAACATCTCAGTTAATTCCTTAACTGTAGTTATATTCTCAATTCCCTTATCTCTATCCCACTCTACAAGCCTAGGAAACCTTAAAGAGAGGCCGTTACCAACACCTTTTTTATCTTTACTAATATCCCTAGTTATTTCATCAGCATCAACAGTAATTACGAAATTAGGCCTTACCCAAACATCTGGTTTGAGTACATCATTTACTACAACATTTTTCGTTCTTTTTAAAGTTTCAAAGCCTTTAAGATTTTCCAATATATTTTTGAACAATTCATCAGAAATACCTGTACCTACTTTACAAATTGCATCATATCTATCGTCTTCTTCGTTATATACAGCACCCAAAAGTGCACCTATTCCTAATTCTGCTCTCCTACCAGAACCATAGTAGTAACCAACCACAACCATATCTATTGTATCTACCAATCCTCTATCAATACTTTTCTTTATTTTAATCCATTCAAAGTTTCTTTGACCTGCATCATAACCTCCGGTTAGTTGTTTAACTATTACTCCTTCTAAACCCTGAGATACATATTGATCAAAGAGATTCTTTAATTCCTCTACACTAGTTACTTTACTTGTCTTAGCAACTCTTAAGCTATCATCAATAGAACCTAAATTCTTCTCTAATATTTCTACTCTTTTATATGTATCCAATTGTGTCAAATCTTTACCATTAAGATAGAGGATATCAAAGAGCATTGCCTTTGCAGGAATTTTCTCTCTAATATTACCAATCTCATACTTTCTTCTCCTTTGCATAGTAGTTTGATAACTCAGAAATGTATCATGAGCATAATCCCAACCGAGAACCTCAGAATCAAGTATAAAGCTCTCTAAAGAAAGGTTTTTAGCATCTTCAACAACTTCTGGGAACATATCTGTAACATCTTCCAGATTTCTAGTAAAAAGTTTAACTACACAATCACTACTTTCGGACCCAAAAAGATTTAATCCTTGAGATTTATCTTTAATATAGCTCTTCCATAAGACCTTTCTTTTTGATATATCTCCTCTATTATATTTATGTATCTGTAATCTTAATCCATCAAATTTACCTTGTACTAGAAATTCTCCACCGAATCTATCAATTACTTCATCGAACGACCCTACCCTTTCTACAAGTCTAGATAAAACAGGGAATCCTGGATTTACACTTATATCCTCTAATTCTTTTACGACATTCTCTTTGTCAAAATTATCTAATTTACTAGCAACATACCCTATATCTGAAGAGACTCCATATACTCTACTAAATTCATCACTCAGTTCCTTGTCACCACTTACCATATATGAGAAGACGTCCATCATAGTCTTAGAATGAAGACCTAACCTCATAGATCCACAGACAATTCTAGAAAAATACTTTGCTTCAATAGGTGTAGAAGAGGATAAGAAAGCCATAACCAAGTTATCCTTTCTCTCTACGGAACCAGTACCAGAAGTATTTACAATATCCCAAAGTAGTTCATAGACATTTTTAACTGTATATCTTTTATTCTTTGTATCTAATTTTTCAGAAATTTCATATACAACATCCCCAATATCACCTTTTTCCTGTCTTAGTAAAAAAACATCAATACCCTTATTAATCCTTTTTAAATATGAATCTATTAAATTAAGAAGACTTTTCTCTGAATAGTTAAATTCACTATTAATAAACATTGGTGCAACACGGCCTTGTACAAGATATGAAATCATCTGAATATCCTCAATATCACACTGTTTTAAAAAATCCCCCATTAGAGAGGTCATATCTAATCTTCCTGTTGTATTCTCAACCTTTTCTAATACTTTACAGACCTGATTGAAGCTCTTTGACATATCTTTATTTAATATAAATATAGTAAGTAGATTTAGTAGAACCCTTCTGCTCTACAATTTTTTTCTTTTCTAAATCTGTCATATCTCTTCGAATTGTTCTTGTAGATACATTAGGTAGTAGCTCTTGTAGCTTGGAAGGATATACCTCCCCTTCTTTTTCCAGTATAGATACTATCTTCTTTTGTCTTTCTGAAAGCTTTTCTGAGTCTATATTTGTATTTTCGCCCTTCATTTTGTTCAAGTTTTTTGAAACTTTCGTAGTTTTAATTGGAATTTTCATATCATTGCTAGCCTCTTTCAGTATTTCTCCTTTACTCTGTTTAAGGATTATATACAAAACAAACCCTGCTAAGATTCCTAAAAGAGTAAATAATGTGATAAAGGGGTTTCTGTTGTTACAATTCTCATTTTGCATAACATTAAGCAACTTAAATTATCCACACACTTCATTATATATGAATTTCGGACATTATTTAAGTTTATCCCAAGAATTTCCTTCGCTAATATGAGTTTGCAATGGGACATCTAATTTAAGAGAATTTATCATTATTTCATTAGCCATATCTTTAAATTCTTCAACCATAGATTCCTCGACCTCAAATACTATTTCATCATGAATTTGAAGTAGCATAAAAGTTTTATCTGTAAATATATCATTTATCAGTTCTTGTAGTTTTATCATTACATACTTCATCATATCTGCTTCTGTACCCTGTATAGGCATATTAATTGCCTCTCTACCAGCAGCAGAATAGATCCTTCTATTTTTAGATCTAAGTCCACTTACATTTCTAGTAGTACCAAACATTGTTTGGACATAGCCTTTTTCTCTAGCTTCTTTTTCCATATTCTTCATATACTCCTCTACTCCAGAATATATTGAAAAATATTCATTAATATATCTACTACTTGTTTCGACATCTTCACCTATCAACCTAGATAGCCCATATCCTGTTTGGCCAAATATCATTCCAAAGTTAATAGTCTTTCCTAAGCCCCTTTCCTTTGGGGTTACTTCATCTAACTTTTTATCAAGGATTCTAGCTGCTGTTGC
>JAQVDB010000098.1 GCA_028698525.1 Clostridia bacterium | reverse complement strand
AGTAATTTATAGAATAATTAAACTAAAGCTGATTTAGAAACCTCGATTTTACCAAAAAAGAGGTGGATTATAATGAAAACAGAGACATATAACATTATGGTGGTGGATGATGATCCTCTAGTGCTAGAAACTATGGAAAGGCTGTTTAAAAAGTATTTCCCGAGAATAAACAACCCGGCGCTCATGTCTTCAGGTATAGAGGCCATCCAAAAACTAAACCAATTTAGACCGGATATAGTTTTTATGGATATAAAGATGCCGGGATTGGATGGCCTTGAGACTATAGAAGAAATTAAAGAGACATATAAAGATGCAAAATTTGTAATAATATCTGCATACCAGCAATTCGATTTTGCGAAACAGGCGATAGCATTAGACGTGGTGGATTACCTGTTAAAACCCATAGATAAAGATATGATATTGAATTGTATGAAAAAGGCTATCAGATTGATTGAAAATGAGCGAAGCATGAAAAAGATGGAGATAGAATATAAAGACAGGCTAAACAAGGTTATTCCTTTTCTAGAGAGCCAATTCCTCTATTCTATTTTATTCAACCAAATTCAAGATAAAGAAATATGCTGCTATCAAGATATACTGAATGTCTCCTTGGATTGTGGATGTATAGTGATTGTTGAATTGGAAGACAGTGAATGGCAAAATTATGAGAGCCAAAGAAAAACCAGGCTCAAGTTCTACGATATCCTGAAATATTCTTCAAAGAAAGTCTGTAATTGTTTAGTAGGGCCTCTGATGACAAACAGAGTCATAATATACATACCTGCCAAAAAAGATGAGCATATCTTTGATATTTGCCAAAAGGTGATGAAAGCAGTAAGCTCAGGTGAAAAATATCCAACCAGAATAGGCATAGGAAATGTATATCAAGGCAGATCAAATATATATACATCTTTTGAAGAGGCTTTGAAAGCTTTGAGATATACCAGCAACGACGAAATAATCAGTTTTTCCGATGTTTCGATGCCTTCCCGGGCAAAAGTTAACTATCCTATAAGTAAGGAAAAGCTATTTATCGATGCTGTAAAAAAAGGAGACAAAGAAAAAAGCATAGCGATCTTCAGTGAAATATTGAACTGGTTGGATTCTACATATGACCATTCTATTGAAAAAATAAAAAGGGGATTAGTGCAGATTATTGTCTTAATGTTCAGAATATTGGCTGATTTGCCCATAGAAGGGGGAAATAAATTGATACAAGATCAGCAGTATCTACATAGTTTTTTCGAAATCGCCGATTATAGACATTTGGTGACCTGGTGCAAGGACAAAATTGAATTGGTGTGTAACCTGGTAATCCATTTTAGGCAAAATGATTTTGGTGATATTTTAAAAAAGGCATTACAATATATACAAACCAGCTATTCAAAAGATATAACCTTAGAGCAAGTGGCCCACCATATATCCTTAAATCCAACCTATTTCAGCTCTATGTTTCACAAAAAGACCGGAAAGAAATTCAGTGACTATTTAATATATATCAGAATAGAAAAAGCAAAGCAGCTTTTAGAAGATACTGATTTAACTATAAAACAAATATCTTTTAAAATAGGCTACAAAAGTCCTAACTATTTCAGCAGAATATTTAAAAAAGTAACAAATTTAAGCCCTACAAATTATAGGGCCGGGATCAAGGTGGACTCTGATTTTTGATAAGTCTTTTGAAGGCTTACTTTTCTTTGTATAAAGATAAGATATCTATGGGATGATTTTTTACCATTCCGGATTTTAGATTGAATGAGGAGATAGAAACCCAAAAACAATCTAGAGGGGATTTATTGTAATTATAGAATTTTTTAATAATGGGCGAGAAAGGGGGATTTTGATTTGTCAAGATTCAAATTTTCAGCAGGTCCATGGAATGTGCATGAAGGAGCGGATGCCTTTGGACCTGAAGTAAGGAATACCATACCGTTGGAACAAAAGATAAAAAGATTTAAAGAAATAGGGCTGGATGCTGTGCAATTTCATGATGACGATGCAGTGCCGGAGATAAACCATTTGACTGAAGAGGGCATAAAAAACAAAGCTGCGGAAGTAAAGGAGATGCTGGATCAAAATGGGTTAGTAGCTGAATTTGTAGCACCTAGATTGTGGATGGACCCTCATACAATAGACGGAGGATTTACATCAAACAGTAAACAAGATAGAGAATTTGCTTTATGGAGAGCACTAAGGTCTATAGATATAGCAAATGTATTAGGGTGTGATAAGGTGGTTCTCTGGCTGGCAAGAGAGGGTACCCTTTGCTATGAAAGCAAAGACCCTGTAGAGGGTGTCAACAGAATAGCAAAGGCTATAAGCAAAATGCTGGAATATGACGAGAATATCAAAGTACTTATTGAGACAAAACCTAACGAACCTATAGACAGAAGTTTTTGTCCTACAATAGGCCATGTCATGGGCCTTGCTTATAAGACTATAGACCCTGATAGAGTTGGGGGGCTTTTAGAGACTGCCCATGCAATGCTGGCCGGGCTTGACCCTGCCAATGAGATGGCCTTTGCCTTAGCCTTTGGCAAGCTGTGGGGAGTGCATCTAAACGATCAGAATGGAATTAAGTACGATCAAGACAAGGCCTTCGGGGTAGAAAACTTAAGGACGGCGTTCAATCAAATAAAAGTGCTGGTGGACAACGACTACGGCAGCAGGGGAGAATATATAGGATTGGATGTAAAGGCTATGAGGACTCAAAAGGATGAAGTGTGTTATAGGCACCTTGAGAACAGTTTAAAAATTGTAAAAATTTTAGAAAAAAAGGTAGATAAATTGGATAAAAACCTACAACAAAGATGTATACAACAAAGGGATTATGAAGCACTAGAGATGTATATCATTGAACTATTGACTAACGGCTGATGGAGAAAAAGTTAGAGGAGGGATGAGCATAAATAGCGATGTAGTATGTCTTATGAAGGGAATAACCAAGCAATTCCCAGGGGTCAAGGCGTTAGATGATGTAGATTTGGAAGTAAGGCGAGGAGAAGTGATGGCGCTGGTAGGGGAAAACGGCGCAGGCAAGTCCACTCTAATGAAGGTGCTGGCAGGATTACACTCAATGGATTCAGGCCAGATATTCATCGATGATGTTATGGCAAAGATAGATTCTCCTGCTCAATCTAGGGATATGGGTATCAGCTTTATTCATCAGGAATTGAATTTGGCACCTAATATGAGTGTTGCAGAAAATATATTTTTAGGTAGAGAAAAACCCTCAAAAAAATTCTTCTTAGATAGGGGCAAAACGAATCAGGAGGCCAAAAGGCTATTGGATATGGTGGGATTAAAGGTAAGCACAGGAACACTGGTCAAAAATCTTTCCATTGCCCAAAGGCAGATGGTAGAAGTAGCCAGGGCTTTATCCATGAATTCATCGTTGATAGTGATGGATGAACCCACATCATCCCTCACCGATAACGAGACCGATGTTCTATTATCCATAATAAAAAGGTTAAAGCAAAGGGGAGTATCCATTGTCTTTATATCCCATAGATTAAAGGAAGTATTTAAGATATCGGACAGAATAACCGTATTGAGAGATGGGAAAAATGCAGGTGTTTTCACTACAGCAGATGTCAGTGAAGAAAAGATAATACAGGTGATGGTGGGAAGAGAAATAAAAGATTTATTCGACAAACATCAGGCTGATATAGGAATGCCGGTATTGGAGATAAAAAACTTGGGCACAGAAAATTTTTTAGAGGACATCAATTTCCATGTGAGGGCAGGGGAAATATTAGGTTTTGCAGGATTAGTAGGGGCGGGCAGAACAGAAGTTATGCAGTCGGTATTTGGAATAGACACTAAAAGGACAGGGGACGTATACATAAATGGGCAGAAAGTAGATATAAAAAACCCTTATGATGCGATAAAAGCAGGCATAGGATATGTTCCCGAGGATAGAAAATTGCAAGGTCTTATACTTCAGATGACGGTGAAGGAAAATATTACACTGGCTAATTTAGAGCAAGTAAGCCATAGGTGGCTTTTGGATAACAGCAGAGAATTAAAAGTTGCCGGTGAATACATAGAAAAATTAGACATAAAAACCCCTCATAAAGAGCAGAAAGTGGTAAACCTGAGCGGAGGCAATCAACAAAAAGTCGTAATAGCAAAATGGCTGGCTATAAAACCCCGAGTACTTATATTGGATGAACCTACACGAGGCATAGACGTAGGTGCAAAGAGAGAAATTCATTATCTTATGAGCCAACTGGCAGGCCAGGGTGTAGCCATAATAATGATATCCTCTGAACTGCCTGAAGTGTTGGGAATGAGTGACAGAATAATCATAATGCATGAAGGAAGGATAAAAGGAGAATTAACCAGAGAAGAGGCATCTCAGGAAAAAATAATGAAGATGGCTATAAGTCAAAATCTATAATTAGGGGCTGAAAAAATGGAAAAGAAAACCCACAATGCTACATCTTTGAATTTATGGAATGATGCACGTTTTAGAAAGATGAGATCTTCCAGTTCCTTTGGTGTGTTTGTAATTTTGATAGTTTTATGCGTGATATTAGCCTTTATAACCGGAAGATTTGTCCAACCGGATAACCTGTTTTCTGTAATAAGGGCGTTTTCATATATAGCGATTATGGCTATAGGTGAGTGTATAGTGATAATTACCGGAGGAATAGACCTTTCTGTGGGCTCGGTATTTGGTATAGCAGGGGTGGTATGTGCATATGCAATGAGGCGTTGGGGACTGAATATACCTTTGAGCATATTGATTGCTATTGGAGTAGGACTGGGATTTGGATTGTTTAACGGGTTTATGATAACCAAGGTAGGGCTCCCTGCTTTCATAGCTACATTGGGAACATTGAGCGTAGCTAGGGGCTTGGCATATGCCATCACAGGAGGATATACAATTGCCGAGTTTTCTGAAGCATTCAACTTTATAGGTCAAGGGTACATAGGACCTGTTCCTG
>JAQVDB010000097.1 GCA_028698525.1 Clostridia bacterium | reverse complement strand
GGACCGGAAGCTTTGAACCACAAATAATTAAAAAGTATGAGAAGGACATATCGAGCATTGAAAATCAGATAATATCAATGTATGGAAGAGGTATGACAACAAGAGATATATCTGCTCACATTCAAGAGATTTATGGATTTGGACTATCAGAGTCAACAGTTACAAAGATAACAAATAAAATACTTCCAACAATAGAAGAGTGGCGTCAAAGACCTTTAGAGAGCGTTTATCCATTTGTTTTTATGGACGCAATTCACTACAACGTAAGAGACAATGGTGTTGTGGTTAAAAAGGCTGTATACATCGTTTTAGCGTATACAATGGACGGATTAAAAGAAGTGTTAGGTATGTATGTTGGTGAAAATGAGAGTTCAAAATATTGGTTAATGGTGTTAAATGATCTTAAAAATAGAGGTTTAGAAGATGTTCTGATCTTTTCAACTGACAATTTACCCGGCTTTAGTCAGGCAATAACTGCCGTATATCCAAAAGCAGAGATTCAAAAATGCATCATTCACCAAATCAGAAGCTCCACAAGATATGTAAGTTACAAGGATGTACGCGAATTAATGAAAGACTTAAAGACTGTATATAAAGCAAACAATGAAGAAACAGCATTAATTCAATTAGATTTCTTTGAAGACAAATGGGGCAGTAAATACCCAAGCTGCGTATCAAGCTGGCGTAATAATTGGGCTGAATTATCTGTATTTTTCAAATATCCACCGGAAATCAGGAAGCTGATGTACACCACGAATACCATAGAAAACTTTAATAGACAACTAAGAAAAGTGACCAAAAATAAGACAATCTTTCCTACCGACTTTTCTTTAGAAAAGAGTCTTTATTTAGCGATGGTAAATGCTACAGCCAAGTGGACAACAAGGATGAGAGGTTGGGATCAAATATTGGCTCAATTAAATATATTTTTTGAAGATGTCTTAAAAAAGCATAAAAAATAAAATGTGGATTTGTGGATAATTGCTATGCAATTACCCACAAGCCCCACATTTACTACTGCTACTATTTTAGCATATTTTTATAAAAAGAGCTATAAAACTTGACAGCTTAATTTTAATGTGCAAGAATATACTAAATTATTAAATCTAATTTATGATTCTTATTGAATCTATATTAATATAAATTTTTATCTTTAAATAGTTTTAATTTTTGTCAAATTCCTTGACCTGGAATGATGAAACACAAACTATTTCACACTACCAAATAGCTTATAAAAAAATTGGTGAAACAAGCAACTATGCACTTTTCATAAAATATGGGGAGATTTAAAAAAATTTTTCCTACAGTAACTTGACACTATCCCCATAAAGAAATAAATTGACAGACTATGAAGAATGATGTAATATTGATATTAAATTAAAAATTCCAGGGTGAGAGAGTCTTATATGGTTTATTATATTGGCTTAGTATTTGTTATAATACTTATACTAATAAGTATAGATGATTTTATATGGGATATTTATATATTATTCAAGTCCATTAGGGCTGATAAAGATGACAAGGTTATAACATACAAGGAGTTAAGAGATACTGTCAAGGAGTTAAGAGATACTGTTCCTGGCCTACTAGCTATCATAATTGCCGCTTATCGTGAAGAGGACGTATTAGAAGATGTAGTAGACCATTTAATAGATACAAATCACTACCCAGATGCCATGTATCATGTCTTTTTAGGGGTATATCCTAATGACCCTGCAACCCTACATATAGCTGATAGGCTGTCTAAGAAATATGATAATGTTCACAAAGTTGTCCATGTATTAGATGGTCCTAGTTCAAAGGCTGATAATATAAACAATGTTATTAAAAATATATTATCCTTTGAAAGGGATAGGGGTATTAGGTTTAAGGGAATAGTAATACATGATTCTGAGGATGTTGTCCATCCATATGAATTATTGGTAGAAAATTATTTATTAAATTATCATGATGCCATACAAATGCCAGTATTCCCATTACAAAAGATGCCTAGGTTGAAAAATATTTTTAAAAACATGGTTTCAGGAACCTATGCCGACGAGTTTGCAGAAAACCATTATACTATGTTAGTGGCTAGAAATACTACAGGTTCTTTTGTGCCTTCTGCTGGGACAGGCTTTGCTATTTCAAGGGAAATCCTAGATAGCTTCCCAGATCACAATATATTTCCAGTAGGCAGCTTAACAGAGGATTATAAATTTTCTCTGATGTTAAAGTTAAAAGGCTATCACCTTCATTATGTACTGGAGGGAGTGGAAAGGCTTACTGGGGATGGGGAAGTGAGAAGGGAGTTTATTTCTACAAGGAGCATATTTCCATCCACCTACAGGGCAGCCGTAAGGCAGAAAACTAGATGGATATATGGCATTACCATGCAGTCTTTTAAATTGCCAGATATATTAAAGAATAAAACATTATCCCTTAGAAGTAAATATAGCCTATACAAGGATTGGAAAGCTAAATTTGGGAATCTATTATTAGGAGTAGGATATGGAATCTTCTTTTATTTCTTGCTAGCTACTTTTTTCCATCTTCCAACAATGTTTCCCCGTTTTAGCTTATCTTGGTATTTAATGATACTGATAACAATAATGATGGTTGAAAGACAAGTTGTACGGGGAAGGGCTGTAAAAAATGTATATGGCTACAAGAGCGCTTTTATAAGTGTCTTATTGCCACCTTTGTTTCCTTTTAGAATGTTTATTGGAAATATGATAAATTTCCATGCAACATTGCGGGCTTGGAAAATGCGCTTGTTTGGCTCCAATTCTAAAATTAAAAAGAAAAGGCCAAGATGGAGTAAAACAGAGCATGAATTCTTAAAACCTAGGGTGTTAAAAACATTCAGAAGAACACTGGGCGATATCCTATTGCATGAAAACTTAATATCACCAGAAAAATTGAACTATGCACTAGAAAAATCAAAAAAGAAAAATGTTAGGCTAGGAGAAATACTTGTAGAAGAAGAAATTGTTTCTGAGGAAGATGTATTAATATCCTTATGTAAAATAAACAAGGAATTCTATTTGGATATATCTTCTAGTATAGTGTCTAAGGATAGCATAGAATATTGGGGGTCAGATTTCTTAATTGAAAACCTAATAGTGCCTGTAATGCACATAAATAATACTATGGTATTTGCAATTTCTAATCCTGATGATAAAGAGAGGTTAAGGGATATATTAAGAAAAGAGAAGAAAGTAAAAGGGGCAATAAAGTTTGTTTATTCTACAAAGAAAGCTATATTAGATTCCATAAAATATGCAAAAGAAGACGCCAATCTACTAGAGCAATTACATTTTATAGAAAAGGCAGTTGAAAATGGACTTCTAACTTTAAATGAAGGCTTAACAGCCTTAACCTATTTAGACTTTCAAACTAATATTCAGGATATTCTACAGGCAATGGGGTTTGAAAAAACAATGGAGATGTCGGAAGAGTTGGAGCAAATTAAATATGGTATGGCTTAATTAGCCATGTCATATTTTATCCTTTCATATATTATGTGCCTTATCCCAGTATGACATTAGTTCCGACTCCTTGTCCCAAGTCTTTTAACGGCGAGCCCTTATTCCCAGCTCGCCTAGGAATCACCTAGCCGAAGGAATGAGCTAAACAGTAGTAATTCACAATTCAAAATTTATAACCATAGGGTTACTGTCGCTATTTAAAATTTGTAGAGCCTAGCCATACATTTAGCTTCACACTATTTCATTAAATCTTCCTCCATTGCAAGACTGGATAAAACCTTATCTATTAAATCTAAATCGCATTTACCTTCTTTGGTAAAATGGGAACAGTTTTCGCAGCTTTCAAATTTTTCCTCATATACTTGAGAAGTTATGTTTAAAGCATCTTCATCCCTTGGATTATAGGAATCACAATAGATAGCAATCTTTCTTAATTGTTCTTTACTAGCCATAATATCCTCCTTCTAGTTTTAATATTATTATTAGTGAAATATATAATAATATTCATAGGTTATTATTCTTACAAAATGGATAAAATTATCTATGGAAAATTAAAAATAAATGTTAAGTTATTATCCAAAAATGGGTATAGGGGGTTAGTGTAAAATAATTGTAGGAAAAAATACAAAAAAGAATAGCCCCATATGTTATGATAGAAGTGTCAAAAACAAAAATCATAATAAAGGAGGCTATTCTTATGAATACAATTATACACGAAATTATAGAAAAAATCACTAGAGATTTCAATAATAATATAGAGGATTTGATGTTAAATAGCAGGGATATATCAAGATTCATAATAAATACTAAAAAATCATTGGATGAAATAGGAGCAATGATAGTAAAAGAAGCCTTAGAGATGCTAGATGAAATAATAAGAGAATCTAGTAGTAGGAAAAAGGAATATTACATACAAAGAAGAAATGACGAAAAAACTTTAATTACAATATTTGGAGAAGTAAATTATCTAAGGACATATTACAAAAGTAAAAAAGATGGCAGCTATAGATATCTTTCAGATGAACTAGTAGGAATATATCCATATGAAAGAATGGATCTTTCATACGAATCGGAATTAATAAAAGAAGCTATAGAAACATCCTATGAGAAATCAGGTAAAAGAGCCTCAAGTAATGTACAAGTAACAAAACAAACAGTAATGAACACCATAAGAAAGCTAGGAGAAGTAGAAAATGACGAAGCGAAATTGCCAACTAAAAAGAAACAAGTAAAAACAATCTATATAGAAGCAGACGAAGACTATGTAGCATTGCAAAATGGGAAAAATAAAGAAATAAAATTAATCTATGTCCATGAAGGCAAGAAATACAAATCAAAAGGAAGATATGAATTAATAAATAAAAGATACTTTACAGGCTCATTAAAAAATAGTGAAGAATTATGGCTAGAAGTTGCTAATTATCTAGAAGAAGCATATGAAATGGATAAGGTAGAAAAGATATATATCTCAGGAGATGGAGCAAGCTGGATAAAAGAAGGGCTAAACTGGATTAAAGGAAGTAAACACGTACTAGATTACTTTCATTTATCCAAGTATGTAAGAAAAGCAACAGCACAT